>JAHDDJ010000342.1 GCA_020629385.1 Erythrobacter sp. | reverse complement strand
ATCGAAAGTACATTGGCCATAAAACATCCTCCCAAGGAGGAGGGAATCACAAAATTATCCCTTGGGGAATCCCTCGCGATTCAATCGTCAACGGCAACGCTTTAACCACAATCACGGGATGCGGTCAAATGCGAGGGGAAAATTCCAAGGGTCTATGTCATCGCTGCGATAAACACGGGAATGGGCTGTAATTAACATAGCCGAACCGCACCAAGCTACCGAGCCAATTTCAAGAACGAATAGTCCGCTCCCGTGCGACCTCTAAACCTGCTGCTCGTAATCGATATGGAAACCCGGCCATTAGGCCCAAGCAAGTCCATTCCTCCTTGCACGAGACGTTGCAATTGGTACCCCGTAGTTTTCTGCCATGTCATCAATGCTTTTAACGACGCGTCTGCACCTGGGCCATTACGCTCCACAGGTCTGACCTTGACATAGCACATCACAGACCAGCCACCATATGCCTCGACCTTGACCTCGGAACCACCACCAACCCTTGTTGCCGTCAGCAACTTTTTTCGGCTGTTCTTAGCAAACTTGAACTCATTGCGCTGAAGCGCGTTCAAAGTCGGGCTTTTTCCTTCAATATGCTCCAAACAATAATCAGCTGCTGCCGCAACAGAAGAACTCAAATTTTGCGCGGCGGCCGATTGAGCAAGCAGGAACACCACCGCAAAGGCAATCACGACTGATTGAAGCCCTTGCAAAAAACGGAAGCTGCAGTTCCCAGATATCAGATGTTGTACACGCAATATTGTAAGACCTTTCTGCTTTCGTCCAGTCCAAGACTGAAGACCAAGCTTGGTGAGATCTTGACCCAATATGCTTGAAGCGACAAGCATATTGTTACCATTTGGTGCGGCCTAGACCAGTCACGCTGTAATAGCTAAGTTTAGCTTTTGCCACTTTCCGCAAAATAAATATAGTGTTGAAAGTTATGGTCCCCCCTGCCCTATTCTGTTAGGTTTTCAGGACGGCTCACACAGGACGCCAATTTATATTTTGTAGAAAGTTATATGAACACCGTCAAAAACTGGGTCACAGCCTCCGAGGTTGAGGCTCTACGCAAGGCTGCAAAGAAGACCAGGAACGCTGCGCGCAATGAGCTGGTGATTTTAATGCTCTACCGTCACGGGCTGCGCGTGTCTGAGCTTTGCAGCATCCAGCTTGAACAGTTGAACCTGGAGCAGTCCACCCTCTTCGTGAAACGATCCAAAAACGGGATCGACGGGATGCATCCGATGGCCGAAGATGAGCTGCGACTTTTGCGGCGGTATTTGCGTGACCGAGAATCTGAGTTGCCTTGGTTATTCGTCTCTGAGCGCGGAACGCCCTTTGCGCGCAGCTCTGTCAACAAGATCCTAGAGCAGTGCAGCAAGGACGCCCCCCTGCCCCGTGTGAACCCGCACATGCTCAGGCATGGATGCGGCTTTTATATGATCAACAACGGCTATGATATTCGGGCCGTGCAAATCTACTTGGGTCACGTCTCGATCACCAACACGGCCGTCTATGCCAGGTTCAACGAAAAGCAGTTTGTCGGAATGTGGGAGTAGCATATTTGACGCGCCCTTGGGGCGGGTTGGAGACATGATATGGGCTTTGTTGATGGCGTGACCGCCCCTTGACGGCACAGCAATGTACCACAGCGATACTTTCACTGCAGTGCGATTGACAATGTGTTGTACATCTGGGTGATTGCGCCTGAATTTGCGTGGGGGTGTTAAGTTGGATCAGGTATCGAGCGAGCGGAGCTTTTGCCAATGGTGCGGCGGCACGGTGCATGCGCGGGATGCGGTGTGCGGCAATTGCGGCGAGGATCCTCGTCCGATTGTGCCGCGCGTTGAGGACGCTGAGCGCCCTGTTGTTGCGTTCAGAACGCGCCGCGCTGTTAAATGAGCGCGGCGTGTTTGCGCCAGCGCCGGTCTTTTCAGAGTGCAGGCGGCCTTTGGCCTTACTTCTGCCACGATTGGGTACTATGGTAGGCTTACTCCTGTCGGTTATTACTGACCTTTCACGCACCTACCGCTGGCAGGCACCTTTTTGCAGTGTTGAGCAGCAGGGCGCGATGCGCCCTGCCCTTTTTTTTGGCGCAGCCATCCGTAGGTACCGCACAACCATCTCGGCGCGGCCTTACATCCCCAGATCCAACCCTCTTTGTCGCTCAAGCTCTAGCTGGTGTGAATCGGCATGCAAAATTGACCCACTTAGGTGGGTTATGAGCGAGTAAAATTGACCCACCTGTTTCGTTAACATCCGCGCTTCAAGTGCGGAGGAAAGAGCAGGTGTTAAAGCGTTGCCGTTGACGATTGAATCGCGAGGGATTCCCCAAGGGATGATTTT
>JAHDDJ010000341.1 GCA_020629385.1 Erythrobacter sp. | reverse complement strand
CCCGGCTTGTCGAGATAGATCGAACCTGCAGCCGGATCGATCGGCAGCAGGTTACCGGCGAGAACGCCGTAATTGGTGGTAAATCGCGATATTTCGGACTTCGGAACAGTGAACCATGTGCTGTTCATGCCAGCAGGTTCAAACAGGCGTTTCGACAGGAAGGTATCGAACGGCATACCCGATGCGACTTCGATCACACGGCCCAGCAGATCGAGACTGACCGAATAGCTCCACACCGTTCCCGGCTGATAGACCAGCGGAAGTTTTGCCAGCTCGTCCGCGAATTTTTCCAGACTATCGACCGGCTTGGCACGACTGAGGCCCGGAATCGGGAAACGGCTGACTTGCCCGGGGACTAATCCGCGTTCTTCATATGCCTTGGTGATCGGCCCCTTCTGCACAATACCATAGCCGAGGCCGGCTGTATGGGTCAGCAAGTGGCGGATGGTGATCGGGGTTTTGGCAGGTTCGAGATTTTCCGGGCCTATGCTGCCGTCATATTCCTTCTGGACCATCATGTTTGCATAGGCGGGCAGTATCTCGGATAGCGGCGTATCGAGTGTGAATGCACCGTCTTCAATCAGCATCATTGTCGCGATGCCGGTGATCGGCTTGGTCATCGAATAGATACGATACAGGCTGTCACCATCGGCCGGAGTAGCGCCATCCGCTTGCAGAGTGCCGCGATTGATAATCTCCAGCTCGTTCTGCCCCCAGCCCATTGCTGCAACCATATTGGCGACCTTGCCGCTGGACACATACTCCTCGACCGCAGCGCGGACCTGGGTCCAAACGCCGTCGTTCATTTGCGCATGAGCGATGCTGCCCAGCGGCATAGTCGACATCGCCGCACCGGCTGTCATCCACGCTCCCCCGCGCATCAGCGAACGGCGAGAAAGAGCGGCGGCAGAGTCGAAATTACGGAAAGCCATGGACAGGTCCTCTTTTGAAATCTGTTTGACAATCATGTGAGGGAACATTGCTGAACGGTCAATTGCTGCGTTTTTGATCTTGAAAAACGCAGGTGTCATACCCATATAAGACACATGCTGAATATACTTTCTTTCATCTTCGGACTTGTCTCGCTTATCGTTGTTATTCCGGCGACCATTCCACTGCTTGGCTGGGCCAACTGGCTGGCGCTGCCGCTCATCGTAATCGGAGTCGTGCTGGGCGCACTGTCTTCGAGCAATAGCGGGCGCAATTTCTGCCTGATTGTCGGGCTTATCGCGGTAGTACGGCTTAGCCTTGGTGGCGGGATACTCTAATTCTGTTGCGCGGTGACGAGCCGCGCTGCCTTGGCAAAGAGCGTGGGTAGCCCGGCCTCGCCAATATCGGCGATTGCCCACCATTGACCGTCCCGCTCTAGCGGGTTTTCGGTAACCGTTAGCCGTTTCACCGTCATCTCCAGCCCGAAATGGGTGAAAGTGTGGCGCACAACGCCCATGCTTTCCCAATCACCTGAAAGCGGTGCATTCCCGCTGCCGTCGGTCTTTGAATGCCAGCCATCATCGGGCAGCGCACGCATCCCGCCGAGCATGCCGGTACCCTCACGCGTTTCCAGCCAAACATGCCCGTCGCGCTCGATCCAGAATGCGGTGCCCTGCCGGACCGGCTTGGCCTTTTTCGGAGCCTTGATCGGGAAACGTGCCGGGTCATCGCTTTTGCGCGCAGCGCAATGATATGCAAGCGGACATAACAGGCACTTCGGATCGCGCGCTGTGCAAATGCCCGAACCCAAATCCATAATTGCCTGCGCGAAATCACCGGCGCGCTCGTCCGGCGTAATCGAGTCCGCATTGGCGCGGATTTCAGGCCGCGAATTCGGCAGAGGTGTGGTGATCGCGAACAGGCGCGAGACGACCCGTTCGACATTGGCGTCGACGACAACGGCACGCTGACCAAAGGCAATCGCCGCCACGGCCGCTGCGGTATAGGCACCCAGCCCGGGCAGTTTGCGCAGATCTTCTTCGGTGTCGGGAAAGCTCCCGAGTTCAGCGACTTGACGGGCGCATCTCACAAGGTTGCGAGCGCGGGAATAATATCCCAGCCCCGCCCAAGCTGCCATCACGTCTTCTTCCGCCGCAGCGGCGAGGTCGTAAACTGTCGGCCATCGCTCTGTGAATTTTGCGAAATAAGGTTTGACCGCCGCGACAGTCGTCTGCTGCAGCATCACTTCGGACAGCCATACACGGTAAGGATCGGGCGCAGGCTGTCCCGGCTGTGCACGCCATGGCAGATCGCGGGCATGGCGGTCATACCAGCCGAGCAAATCAGCTGCGATATTTTGGCTACTGGCGGTCACGCGCCGCCTATGGCATGGCGCTACTCACGATGGAACGGGATAGCGAACAA
>JAHDDJ010000340.1 GCA_020629385.1 Erythrobacter sp. | reverse complement strand
TTTTTTATGTGCAACAACTTGCACGGAATTTTATTCCCGAACCCAACTTGTGATTCAAACACGTAATTGGTTTGTTTTTGACCTCACTTTTTTGTCAATTTTTGACTTTTGTTTCCAATTTTCAATTGATGAAAGGTTAACTACTCAAAGACCATTTGGTTTCAAATCAAATATAAGAAAGGAGGGCAATCAACCTTAATGTAGACTAGATAGAAAAAATCAGGAGTTTTCACTCACTCTTTTAAAATAACTACGATTATCACCCATGGACTTCTTCCAATATCTTCCACCTTTGACTTTGATTATCGGTGTTACATATTGTTGTAGAGGTGAAGCTGATATATTGTTCTCATTTTGACAAAGAGTCAATTCATATTTACCTAAGAAAATACAAGCTTAATTGCTCTTTCAACAGTGTCCAGATAAAGAACGTCAATTGAAGTCAGGAACCTGTGAAGCTGTTGTACATCTGTATCAAAAAGGAACATCATTTATACCCTGTGCAGATAATTGGAGTTCCCCAATTGCCGTCACCCTCATGCTGGCTCCTTTCTGAGCATTTTTTGCAACCGCATTGATTGCTATAGGAGAAATCAGGTCAGGGAGTCTGTTAGTCATCATTGAGTTTGCTCCTGTATCAACATGCCACCACGTGTGGCCTTTGGGTGCGTTAATGGTGGGTTCCACAGTGGAGGCATCCATGTTTGTTGAGGTGAGATCCACAACCATGTCCTTTTCAGGTACCGCCTCAATCACTTCCGCACTCTGTTCATGGTCTGCATCATTGCTGTTTGTTTCCTCCAGATGTGCATACTGGGTGAAATCTACCCCAAGTACCACAACATCAAGGGGTGCATTGTTCACAATCACATTTGATGAAAGCAAAACCAGAGGTATATGGCCACCATCCAGTAATTGCCAAAGATGCCATCCCCCCACAATCAAAGTGATTGTCCAACGGAAGAAGGCAGTCATCCAATGGACCACGGAGAGAAATCCACTCACACAAAGGAAGACTTGGAAGCTGCAAATCAATGCAGTAAGAAGGGACTGACCAAGAGCACCAAAGGAAAAAATGAAGGATAATGACAGAGAATCACAAGGGTCAGGAGGCTGGCAAGGCCAAAATTGTGCATATTCATACAAGACCAGAAGTGACCAAAGATTCTCGTGGATAAGCAAGGTCTGGCTTCCAAATGACATCATCCCAAAGATGAGGAAGAGTTCTTTCAGGAACAGCACACAGTGTGAAAAAAAACACACACAAGCCACAAAACACGACATGTAAACAGGGAGGGAAGGGTGGTCATCACCCTGCAAAGTACTCACAACCTTGGGTGATCAAATATCAGTAAGGGCATGTTTAAAATATGAATGAAGGAGATTGGTTGCATCCACGTAGAGTAAATCAGGAAGGAACAAAGCAATACTGACCAATGTCCAAATCATAGAGAAAACATGCCAACACCTTCATTCATGACAACCGTATTGCACATCATGTACATAAGGGTTCAAATGTTCATTCATGCACATATTGGCCTCAACATCTTCATCACCAAGTACCCCTGAGTCAGGAAAAGTCCCAAAAGACGTAGCCACCAAAGACCAGGAGACTTGGAGGAATGAAAAGATGAAGGGATTTCCAAGACAGTTAACGGTGCAGTGCAAGAATGTGACAAATTAACAGCCAAAGTTATTGATGATATAACCGGCAATTGATAGGTGGACCCTCCATAAGTGACGGAATTAGTGGATGCAGGCAATAGGTCACACAACATGCCCAGGGTGATTGCAGAAGTCAAGTTTGTGATTGCTCAACAACCCATGGTTCCTGTTGTTTCCTGTTGTTTCCTGTTGTTTAACCCAAGTCAGATCGCCTTGATGAATGGCCGGCTTGACTTCTTCAATGCGCTGCACCACCACCAGAGGAACTTCATTGGATGGAAGTAGCCAGCACGCTGTAGTATCATGCCGTCCATTACATATACAACATACACCCTCTCCATGGACGCGACCTTTACAAAAAGATTTGTGACATACAGAATACTTCCTATCACTGCAGTGGGAACTCTGAGTATGGACTGCCGCCACATAGATTTGCGCTACCTCAGGCAGGATAAAACCATGCCCTTTTGCGGCTGCACCCACACCATCATAGTGCTCATTGAAGTCCTTATGGCCCATGCTTAATTGGATGTCATCATTTGACAATAATAAGGCTTCATCATTGTTTGTAATGGCAATGGTGATTGTATTGACACAAGTGGTTGACCAATTGGGCTGTGGATGTGTTGCAAATTGCCCTGGTGAGTTGACAGAGTCCACCTGAATGTTGGCAACAAAAGTACCACTCTTTTTCTT
>JAHDDJ010000339.1 GCA_020629385.1 Erythrobacter sp. | reverse complement strand
TGGCGCATGAAACCCGCCAGAACAGCGCCTGTAATCGGCTTGCCATTCAGTTCGGCTGCGGCCCCTTCACGCTCGATGCTGATCTTGGTCAGATTACCATGAGCGAGCTGCCCCACTAGCGAGCCGAGCTTTTCCGCGAGCGCCATATAGGGCTTGAGCTTGGGCGCTTCTTCGGCGCTCAGGCTTGGCATGTTGAGCGCGTTGGTGACGCCGCCATTGACCAGATAATCTGACAATTGCTCGGCCACTTGCAGTGCCACATTGACCTGCGCCTCGTTGGTCGAGGCACCCAGATGCGGTGTACAGATGAAGTTCTTGGTGCCGAATAGCGGGTTTTCTTTCGCGGGTTCCTGCGCAAACACATCCAGCGCAGCGCCAGCGATGTGATCGCTTTCGAGCAAGTCCTTCAACGCTGCCTCGTCGATCAATCCGCCGCGTGCACAGTTTACGATCCGCACGCCCTTCTTGGTCTTTTCGAGGTTTTCGCGGCTGAGAATATTGCGTGTCTGGTCAGTCAGCGGTGTGTGCAATGTGATGAAATCGGCGCGCGCCAGAAGGCTGTCCAGATCGACCTTTTCAACGCCAAGCTCGATGGCACGATCTTCCGTCAGGAAGGGATCGAACGCGATCACTTTCATTTTGAGGCCGAGCGCGCGGCTGGCGACGATGGCGCCAATATTGCCCGCGCCGATCAGGCCCAGCGTCTTGCCGGTGACTTCAACGCCCATGAACGCGCTTTTGGGCCACTCGCCCTGCTGCGTGCGGCTATCCGCCGCCGGAATTTGGCGAGCCAGCGCCATGATCATCGCAATTGCGTGTTCAGCTGTGGTGATCGAATTGCCAAATGGCGTGTTCATGACAACGACGCCCTTCCCGCTGGCATAGGGAATGTCGACATTATCGACGCCGATGCCAGCACGGCCGATGACTTTCAGATTGGTCGCCGCGTCAAGGATTTCAGGTGTTACCGTGGTCGAAGACCGGATCGCGAGGCCGTGATACTCGCCGATACGGGCTTTCAATTCCTCGGGGCTTTCGCCGGTAATAACATCTACATCGCAGCCGCGCTCTTCAAAGATACGTGCGGCATTCGGGTCCATTTTGTCGGAGATGAGAACTTTAGGTCTGGTCATGATGAATTCCTAAATCGTGAGTCCCAGCGTAGGCTGGGAGCTCTTGCAGGCTGGCACTTCGCCGAGGGAGACCCCGGCCTTCACCGGGGCTCACATTATTTCTGGATTTCGGCGTACGCCCATTCGATCCATGGCAGCAGGCGTTTCAGATCCTCCTGCTCGACCGTTCCGCCGCACCAGATACGCAAGCTTGGCGGCGCATCGCGGTAGCCGTTGAAGTCGTAACCGACGTCACGCTCTTCCAGCATTTTGGCGATGGTTTTTGGAACAGCAGCCTGATCTTCAGGCGAAAGGCTGTCATAATACTCGCCCTGGAACACAAAGCACACGCCGGTATTCGTGCGCTGCGCCGGGTTGGGCACCATATTGCGCAGCCACGGCGTTGCCTCGATCCAGTCGGTGACGATCTTGGCATTGGCATCGGCGCGGTCGAACATGGCCTGACGTCCACCGAGCGACTTCGCCCATTCCAGCGCCATGATGTAATCTTCGGTCGCCAGCAAGCTGGGCGTGTTGATCGTTGCGCCTTCAAAGATCGCGCGATTGAGCTTGTCACCTTTCTTCAGGCGGAAAAGCTTGGGCAATGGCCATTCGGGATCATAGCTTTCGATCCGCGCAATCGCTTTGGGGCTGAGGATCAGCATCCCGTGCTGTGCCTCGCTGCCCATCACTTTTTGCCAGCTGAAGGTTGTGGCATCCAGCTTCGCCCAATCCATTTCCTGCGCGAAAATGGCACTGGTTGCATCGTTGATCGTTATGCCCTCGCGGCCTTCTTCGAGCCAATCGGTGTTTTCGATTTTCGCGCCCGAGGTCGTACCATTCCAGGTGAAGACAACATCGTTGCCTTGCGGAATGCTCGAAAGGTCAGGGATTTCGCCGTAATCGGCATCAAGGACGGTCAGGTCCTTCAATTTCAGTTGCTTGACTGCATCCTGAATCCAGACATTGCCGAAGCTTTCCCACGCAGCGACGGTAGCCGGACGCGCGCCCAGCATGGTCCACATCGCGCATTCCAGCGCGCCGGTATCCGATGCGGGCATGATGCCGACCAGATAGTCGTCTGGCACACCCAGAAGTTCGCGGGTCAGGTCAATCGCGTATTTCAGACGCGCTTTACCCGTCGCGGAACGGTGCGACCGGCCTAGGGCTTCGGTTTTGAGATTTTCCGCCGACCAGCCTTTGAACTTGGCAGTTGGTCCGGACGAAAAGAAAGGACGCTCAGGTTTGAG
>JAHDDJ010000338.1 GCA_020629385.1 Erythrobacter sp. | reverse complement strand
CATCTGTTCATTGCAGGTTTCAGAACGCTTGCATTAAGTCCGCCAATCGCATTTGGGAGGGCGGATTAGATGTTGCGACAATTCGGATTTGGTTTTTCTGTGGCAGCAATGCTGGTGTCCCTTCCGGGCTCAGCATTTGCGCAACAGGCACCAGAAAAGCGTCTTCTGCCAGTCCTTAATCCGGGCTTTGAAGACACGGCTGAAGGTTCCGCCATCAAAGGCTGGGGCGATCCGGCAGCGACCGGTGTTGCCGTCACGTTGGATCGCAACAACCCGGCTTCCGGCTCCGTTAGCGCCCGCCTCGATGCCGTGAGCGACGATACAAAACCCGGTTTTTCCGTCGTTACGCAAATGGTGGATGCGGCCCGATATCGCGGACGCAGAGTCAGATTGACCGCTAAGGCACGCGTTAAAATGCCGGAACCCGCCTACGCCGGATTGTGGCTGCGCGTTGATCGCCCGTTCAAACGCGCCGGCTTTTTCGACAATATGCATGACCGGCCCATCACCAGTGAAGACTGGTCAGTCTTTGCTATCGAAGGTGACGTAGCAGTCGATGCCACACAGATCGCATTTGGCGGGTTGATCCAGAAGAATGGCAGCCTGTGGGTCGATGATTTTGTGATCGAAGACATAGGGCCGGCAGCGGATTTGCCATTTGAAAACCCCTCCCAAAGACCAGGCCCGGTGCGCGAAGCCCCGATAGAAGGCGACGTGCCGGCTGCTGCTGTGGATGCCCGCGGAGTGGCCAATCTTCAGGCATTTGCGCGGCTCTACGGGTTGGTCCGGTGGTTCCATCCCAGCGAGCAGGCGCGCAATGTCGATTGGGGCAAGTTCCTGATTGCGCATGTTCCAGCTGTTGAAAAAGCGCAGGACGCTCCGGCGTTGGCTGAGGCGCTGCGTACCGCCTTCGGACCGCTTACTACCGGATTGGTGATCGACACCGGTAAATCGGTGGAACCCGCACCACTTGCCGAGAAAGAGGCCTATATACGGTGGAAGCATCGGGGTTATGCGACGATCCCAAATCCCGCTTATGGCAGCGAGCTGGAGACCATTGCAGCGAGCGATGCCCACCCGCCAAGTATGGAGCAACTACCCGGCGGCGTAGTGTTCAGCCTGCCAATAAGCCTGCCTAAAGGCGACGATGACAGGGCGTCCGGATTGATTTCCGAAACGTCCATCCCCCAAACGGTCAAGCCTAAAGGCTGGATGCCCGCCGGCTTTGACCGCACCACGCGCATAGCCGGTATTATTTCGGGCTGGGCGGTTCTCGACCATTTCTATCCCTATTGGGATGTTGTCGATACCGAATGGGATGCAGTGTTTGCCCCGATGGTGAAGGACGCAGCGTTGGCGGAAGATGACCAAGCCTATCACACGGTTCTGTCGCGCTTTGTCGAAACTTTGCAGGACGGACACGGCATCGTGCTGTATCGCTACAACAGCCGCTATATCCTCCCCGTCAATTTCCGCTGGGTCGAGGGGCAGATGGCGGTGATCCATGCGCCGTCAGACATGACAATGATTGAACCCGGAATGATCGTCCGCAGCATTGACGGTGTACCGATCGCGGATGCTCTGGCAGAGGAAAAAGGCCTCGTCTCGGGGAGCGAGCATTTCAAGACATCGGTCGCGACCAACCGCCTGCGTGCAGGCGCGGAACAGAGCGACGTGGTGCTCGAACTGGAAACTTCGGATGGGCGCTGGTTCGAACAGACCGTTTCCCTGATAAAGGCAACTGCGGACAATTGGGATCCCC
This sequence comes from Erythrobacter sp., assembly GCA_020629385.1. Taxonomy (GTDB): domain Bacteria; phylum Pseudomonadota; class Alphaproteobacteria; order Sphingomonadales; family Sphingomonadaceae; genus Pontixanthobacter. Next base: position 601 of record JAHDDJ010000338.1, on the reverse strand, counting down.
ATACGCGCCCTGGCAAAATTGCAGAGCTTGATAACGGTATCCTCTATGCCGACCTTGCCGCGTTGACCGATCAGGATCTCGCCGAGGCGGCACCCCGCTTTGCCGCGGCTGAGGGACTGGTTTTCGATCTGCGCGGCAGACCGCGAAACCGGCCCAGCTATCTCGGACATCTGACGGATGACAATATCCGCTCTGCCATGTTCAACATCGGCGAGAAAACGAGGCCGGATGAAGCGATGGATTCTTATCGGGACGTTGGCTGGACCATTCCGCCAGAGAAGCCTCGATGGACGAACGCGGTCGTTTTCCTGACCGATGCGAGAGCTGCCAGCTATCCCGAATCCGTGCTCGGCACCGTGAAGGGCAACGGTCTGGGAACCATAGTCGGTGGACCGACTGCGGGCGCGAACGGCAATGTGGCCATGCTCAACTTGCCCGGTGGCTACACGCTACGCTGGACCGGTATGCAGGTGATTAACCGCGACGGGAGCTTGCACCACAATATCGGTGTGCTGCCCGATATCGCCGTGGAGCCAACCATCGCCGGTATTCGCGAAGGGCGCGATGAAGTGCTAGAAGCTGGCATCGCCGAAGTTAAGCG
>JAHDDJ010000337.1 GCA_020629385.1 Erythrobacter sp. | reverse complement strand
ACGGCAGGGATCATCGACAGCACGTCCACTCTGTTGCGCGACCAGACCGGCAAAATTCACGAGCAGGCCGCAGCCAGCACCATCCCGCTGGAAACGCTGCAACGCGCCTTCCAGAATATCTATGACACCATGGACGAGGTTGATACTTTCAAAATACGTGCGCTCGACTCCATGAAGCAGACGGTCGATGTGCTTTCCGGAGAAGTCGAGAAGTCGAAAGGCTATATCGCGCGCGCCGAAGGACAGGCGCAGGCGCAAAACCAGGTCGCCGAATCCAGTCTGCTGACGGTTGAGGACTGAACTTTTCGATGAGCGATCTCACCAACCAAAGCGACCAGATACTCGACGAGGCACGCCGCGTGCGCGATGACAATCGCACCGGTGGGCGGCACCGGATGGAGTCGATCGGGAAAGGCTCTGCCGGGCTCAAAACCAAGCATCTGATGGGCAAGCTGAAGCGGATTGTCGTCGCAGTCGCCGGGATCATCATGGCGGCGATGGTCGCTGGCCTTATCGTCGACGGTATCGGTTTTGCCGGAATCATGATGACATTCTTTGCGATTATCGCTGCGATTGTCGCATTCTCGGTTTTCCCGAAGATTAAAGTCCCCAAGCGGGCCGATCTGACCAAGGGCGATGTGCGCACGATGGTTGGCAAGACCGAACTTTGGCTGGAACATCAACGCCCCGCCCTGCCCCCGCCCGCAGCCAAAATTGTGGAGGATATGGGCGTCCAGCTGGACGCGCTCGGCTTGCAACTGGAAACCGTGGACCAGACCCATCCGGCGGCGCAGGAAGTGCGCAAGCTGGTCGGTGAAGTTCTGCCAGAAACAGTCGATTCCTACCGCAAGATTCCGCAGCATTTGCGTCACGAGAAGCGCGCTGGAGCAACGCCGGACGAACAGGTTACCGAGAGCCTTGGCAAGATCAGCAAGGAAATCGACAGCGTGACGCGGCAACTGGCCGAAGGTTCGCTCGATGATCTGGCGATCAAAACCCGCTATCTCGAATATCGCTATGGCGAAGGCGAAGACACTTCATTGCAGGACAAGAACTGATGCGCGTTGCCATTCCCCATGATCTGCCGCGCGCCGAAGTCCAACGCCGCCTGAAAGAACGCAGCCACGAAATCGCGGATCATATCCCCGGTGGTATGGCAAAAGTCACCACCGGCTGGGTCAATGATGACCGGATGAACATCAATGTCAGCGCGATGGGGCAGGATTTGCGCGGTGTGGTCGATATCGAGGACAATCAGCTGGTTTTCGAAATTGCTCTGCCTATGGCGCTGAGTTTCGTCGAACCGATCATCTCGGGTGCGATCAAGCAGCAGGGTCAGAAGATGCTCGAAGCGCCAGCTGCGGACAGCTAAAGCTTCCGGTCGAGCTCCAGATAGGTTTCCGGAATACGCAAGGCCGCCGAGGCTTCCTGCGTTTCGCGCAGGAAAAACACCAGCCCCGCCATCAGCAAGCCCACCGCAAGGACGAATGCTCCGCCAATAAACTGGTCAAGATTGTGCCCGGCAAAGCCCGCCACGAACAGCAGCACGACCGTTATTCCGATCACCAGACCGCTGAGTACCAGCATCAGGATCGCACGGTTGGTCAGTTCGATCCGCTTTGCAAGGACGCGAATTTCGGAAACAACCATGTCGTGCTCTGCGCCTTCGGTTTGCGCGTGAAGGTCCTGCATGGCGCGGGCCCGGTCAACCACTCTGCCCAGACGCGTCGCCAATACGTTAAGAATGCTGGCAATGGCGACCAGGACAAAAACCGGTGTCAGAGCTGTCTGGATAGTTTCGGCAATCATGGCGTTGTCCTGTAATGCGGCGCGTCAGGAGCTCTGATTGGTTGCTCCGTCCAACTTGCCCACCACTTGGGCGCCGTCCGCGGTGGTGACAAGGACTTCATCGCCGTCCACGACAATGATTACGTTTTCAAGGCCGATTGCCGACACACGCGGACCGTCGCTTTCGACCAGCACATTTTTGCACTGCACGAGCTCTGCAATTCCGGTGACACTATTCCCGTTTTCATCCAATGGCCGTGCGTCACGCAGAGCTTCCCAATTGCCGATGTCGGACCATCCCATGGATACAGGCACCATAGCGGCGCGGCTGGTGCTTTCCATCACCGCATAGTCGACAGAATCGCCCTCGACTGCGGCGAAACTAGCCGCATGCGGATGGAAGGTTTTGCCGTGTTCCTCACCTGCATCGACAGCCTTGCGAAGCTGTTCGAGCATGGCCGGACGGTGCTGGCCCAGTTCGGACAGGAATGTACCGACACGGAAGGCAAAGATGCCGCCGTTCCAGCTATACCCCCCATCGGCGAGAAAACTCTCAGCCCGCTCGCGATCGGGCTTCTCGACAAAGCG
>JAHDDJ010000026.1 GCA_020629385.1 Erythrobacter sp. | reverse complement strand
ATGGTGTTCTTTGCTGCCCTGACCAGCTCGGTGTCTTTGATGGAGGCGCCTACTGCCTGGCTTAAAGAAAAGGCGAAAATGGGCCGTCCTATGGCGACCCTGATTGTGACCATTGGTGCTTTGCTTCTGGGTGTACTGGCAGCGCTTTCGTTCAACTCGATGGCCGATTTCCAGCCATTTGGTTTTATTCCGCTATTTGAAGGGCAGGGCATGTTCGATGTGCTCGATACCGTTACCAGCAAGGTTCTGATGCCGATTGGCGCTATCCTGACAGCGCTGTTTGTTGGTTGGGTAGCTGAACGTCGATTGATCGACAGCGAAAATGGCCTTTCTGGCGGACTTGAAAAGTTCTGGCTGTTCCTCGTTCGTTGGCTCTGCCCGCTGGCACTGATCGTCATTCTGATCGTGGGCATCTTTCCATCGATTCTCGGTAGCTAATCTAAACTACATGTCCCTTGGGGAGTTTGCCCCATGGTCGTCTCTAGCGCGGTTTGACCCAGTGCCATGAAGACCGTTCATGGCGTTTTCGGGATTGCTATCGCTTGCGTGGAACATATAAAGAACAAATGGGTTCTTTATCGACATTGGAAAAGCTGGGCATTCTCGCCGATGCGGCAAAATATGATGCGTCCTGCGCGTCATCCGGAACGGCCAAGAAAAATTCGCTTGGAGGCAAGGGGATTGGTTCGACCGAGGGGATGGGTATATGCCATGCCTATGCGCCGGATGGGCGGTGTATCTCGCTGCTGAAGATATTGCTGACCAATCACTGCATTTTTGATTGCCATTATTGCATCAACCGGAAGAGCAGCAACGTACGCCGCGCGCGCTTTACGCCGCAAGAAGTGGCGGATCTGACGATCAGCTTCTACCGGCGCAATTACATAGAGGGGCTTTTCCTTTCCTCGGGGATTATCAGAAGCTCCAACTTCACCATGGAACAGATGGTGGAGTGCGCGCGTATCCTGCGGGAAGATATGGATTTTCGCGGCTACATCCATCTGAAAACCATTCCCGAAGCCGATCCGGAACTGGTGCATCAGGCAGGGTTGCTGGCCGATCGGGTGTCAATCAACGTTGAACTGCCCACCGATAGCGGCCTCACGCGGCTCGCGCCGGATAAGGATGCGCGGCAAATCGAAGGAGCGATGGGCAATGTGAAATCCGACATTGTCGAAATGAAAGACGCGAAGAAACGTTTCAAACACGCGCCGCGCTTTGCTCCTGCCGGGCAGTCTACGCAGATGATCGTGGGAGCAGACAGCGCTAGCGACGCTGATATCGTGGGCAAGGCAAGCAGGCTCTATGACGGCTTCAAACTGCGCCGTGTCTATTATTCCGCTTTTAGTCCGATCCCTGATGCTAGCGCGGTTCTGCCGCTCAAGCGTCCGCCGTTGATCCGCGAGCACCGCCTATATCAGTCCGACTGGCTGATGCGTTTTTATGGCTATCAAGCGCGGGAAGTGATGCAGGCCACCGATCAGGACGGTAATTTGCCGCTGGATATCGATCCGAAACTCGCTTGGGCGTTGAAATTTCGGGACCAGTTTCCGCTCGACGTCAATCGAGCCCCTAGAGAGATGTTGCTGAGGGTGCCCGGACTTGGCGTCACGGCGGTGAAGCGCATTCTGGCTGCGCGACGTCACAAGAAGTTAAGGCTCGAAGATGTCGGAAGGGTGACCGTCTCAATCAGCAAAGTACGCCCGTTTATCGTCGCGGCAGACTGGCGTCCGACACATCTGACTGACCGTGCCGATTTGCGAAGTCTGCTTGCGCCCAAGCAGGAACAGCTAGAGCTTTTTGCGTCATGAACGCAGTGCGTCGGGAATACGAGGCGATCAAGGCCAGTGACGCGTATTACACTGTGTCAATGCTGGAACCGGATGACTTCGCCTTCTGGCGGGGTAAAGCGCGTCAGCTCGTTCAATGCGGCATTCCTCCTGACAAAGTGAGTTGGACCGAGCCGGGTAGCTCTGGCGATCTTTTTGCCGGCGCGGGCACACAACTGCCTGTTCCCCCCGCCGAAGCAGCGCCAATTCGTGGCAGCAAGCGGTTTCTGGCGTTGGCGAGGAATGCGGTGTTGCATTCAGACCCACAGCGCTTTGCACTGCTCTACGCGCTGTTATGGCGCCTGCAAAGCAATCCGAGGATTATGGAGGACAAGACCGACCCACAGGTCAGGCAGGCCGAAGAACTGGACAAGAATGTCCGGCGGGACAGCCACAAGATGCATGCTTTCGTACGGTTTCGGCGGGTCGAGCGCGATGACGGTTCCGAGCATTATGTTGCCTGGTTCGAGCCGGATCATCATATTGTCCGCGCCAATGCCGGTTTCTTCAAGCGACGCTTCGCCAACATGCAATGGTCGATCCTGACTCCGAAGGGATGCATCCATTGGGACGGGAAGACTATGCGGGAAAGCCCTCCTGCCGAGCGCGGAGATGCTCCCGGCAGCGATCCCGTCGAAGCGCTTTGGCGGAAATACTACGCCTCGATCTTCAATCCGGCGCGTTTGAAAGTCGGCGCGATGATGAGCGAGATGCCGAAGAAATATTGGAAAAATATGCCGGAGGCTGAGCTGATTCCGGATTTAATCGCGGGAGCACAGGCACGTGAATCCCGAATGGTGGACGCCGGTGCGCTGGATTTCGGCAACCGACCGGACACACTCGCTGGCGTCAACGCGGCAATCCAGCAATGCCGCCAATGCCCGATTGGTTGCAACGCAACGCAGGCGGTAATGGGAGAAGGCGAGGCGTCGAGCTGCCATGACGTCACAGCTAAGCTTATGATTATAGGGGAACAACCCGGAGATCAGGAGGATGTTGCAGGGCGTCCGTTCGTCGGACCTGCGGGTCAAGTTCTGGATAAATATCTGGCGCAAGCAGGTATCGACCGGACAAGGGTCTATTGCACCAATGCCGTAAAGCATTTCAAATTCCGGCCACGCGGTAAGCAGCGAATTCACCAAACTCCGACGGCAAAAGAGATTGATACGTGCCGGTGGTGGCTGGAGTCTGAGCGTGCGATCGTGAAGCCACGGGTAATTCTGGCGCTGGGCGCCAGCGCCGCGCGTGGTGTGCTGGGGAAGACGGTGAGCGTCTCCCAAGTTCGCGGGCAATCGATGCCGCTGGATGACGGTTCGGAACTGTGGGTCACAGTGCATCCCTCCTATTTGTTGCGCCTTGAAGGCGGTGTGAAAAGCGAACAGGAAAGGCTTTTCGCTGCCGATTTGACGGAGGTGAAGAGGCGCTTGGACGCATTGGTCAGAAATGGGTGACGTTCAGCTTGTGTAGCAGTTTGGCGGCGTAGAATGCCATTATGAGATTATTTATCAGAGTATTGCGTGAAGTTATTGAAAATCAAAGACTCTCTTCGATTTAGCGGACTTCGTGTGGAGCGCTTTGTAATCCTGCTTTTGATCCTATTGGGATTTGCGATTGCAGGATCGCGATTTCTTCAGCAGCATCCGCAGCATAACCCATGGGCGCCCCTGGATTTACGCGATCCACCGGGCTGGGCGACCGCCACCAAACTGGCGAAGTTACGTGGAGATACCGACCTTTGCCGTGCCATTCTTGAGCGGAGCGAGGTCAGTTTTGCATCTTTGGCGCCCGCCGATGGTCCTGAAAATGCCTGCAACCGTCCTGATCGAACAGTGCTCGATTCTGTGAATTTTTCTGGAACTCACCCTTCCATGACGTGTCCGGTTGCCGCGGGTTTACACCTTTGGGTGCAGCAATCTGTTCAACCTGCCGCTGAAGCCATCTTTGGAAGCCGTGTGGCCAAGGTTCATCATCTGGGTACGTATAGTTGCCGCCGGATGTATGGAGAGAGTTCTGGTCCATGGAGCGAACACGCGACGGGCAATGCCATCGATGTGGCGGGGTTCACCTTGGAAGATGGCACGCAGATCAGCCTTGTGAACGATTGGAACGAACCGGCTGACAAAGCACGATTTCTCAAGGAAATTCGTGATCATGCATGCGAAATATTCGGTACGGTCTTATCACCCGATTACAATACAGCGCATCGAGATCATTTCCATCTCGATCAGGATGATCGGGTGTGGAGCATATGCCGCTAGTAGCTAGACGGCCTCAATCGAGTAACCGGCGGAGCGTACCGTCCTGATTGGATCAGCCAAATCCTTCACAACAATCGCTTTACGCAAACGGCGAATATGGACGTCTACCGTGCGCACTTCGATATCGCTTTCGGTACCCCATACCCCATCAAGCAGCTGCACCCGCGAGAAAACGCGCCCCGGGCTTTCCATAAAGAATTTGAGCAGGCGGTACTCGGTCGGCCCAAGCTTGATAACCTCTCCCGCGCGTTCCACGCGGTGTGCGACCGGATCAAGGGTTATGTCGCCGACTTCGATCGATTGACCGGCCAGAACCGGCCGTATGCGGCGCATAACGGCGGCTACGCGTGCCAGCAGCTCACGCGGCGAGAAAGGCTTGGTCAGATAGTCATCTGCGCCTGTTTCGAGGCCGCGAATCCGGTCATCCTCGTTTTCGCGAGCGGTCAACATTATGATCGGGACGTGCCCGGTCGCCTGGCTGCGCCGAAGGCGGCGACAGACTTCGATGCCGCTGGTGCCTTCGATCATCCAGTCAAGGATAACGAGATCGGGTACGTCTTCCTCGGCAAGTATCAGTGCCTCGTCGCCGTCTGGGGTGGCGCGGACTTCGTAGCCTTCATTTTCAAAGCGGAACTGCAAAAGCTCCGACAGCGCCGGGTCATCTTCGACAAGCAGCAATTTGGCGATGGGCATGGCGATTCGATCCGGTTGGTCTAGCTACTACAATTATAAGGCCTCTCGACGCCTAGAATGTTGCAGTTTCAAGACAATGCCCGATTATCGTGGATCAGCCATCTTCGTCAGGCGGATAGGTTCCGGTCGCTGCAAAGTGGACCATTTCGGCGACGTTGGTCGCATGATCACCGATGCGCTCGATATTACGGGCAACAAACAACAATTGTGCAGCACTCGAAATGGTCGCAGGGTTTTCAACCATATAGCTGACAACATTGCGGAAAATGCTGTTATAGAACGCGTCGACCTTCTCATCTGCTGCGATTACTTCGCGTGCCAGGGCTGGGTCGCGTGCGGCATAGGCTGTTAGAACATCATGCACCATTTCGCTGGCGATTTCACCCATGGCAGGCAGCAATGTCAGCGGTTCAAACCGGCTGCGCCCTTCGATTTCGCCAACGCGTTTCGCAATGTTTTTGGAATAGTCACCGATCCGCTCGACAACGCCCGCGATTTTTAGCGCCGCGATCACTTCGCGAAGATCGTCCGCCATAGGGGCACGTAAAGCGATTACGCGGACAGCAAGCTTATCGACTTCCGATTCCAGAGCATCGATCTTCTTGTCGCGCTTGACGACTTTCTTGGCCAGTTCTTCGTCGCCTTTGACCATCGCATCGAGTGCTTCGTGGATGGACAATTCGGCAAGGCCGCCCATCTCCGCGATCAAGCCGCGCAGGCGGGTGATATCTTCGTCGAAAGCTTTGACTGTATGTTCGTTCATTAGCCGTACCGTCCGGTGATATAATCCTGCGTTCGCTGTTCTAGCGGATTTGTGAAAATGTCGGAAGTCCGGCCATATTCGACCATCTTGCCGAGGTGGAAGAACGCTGTGCGCTGCGACACACGGGCCGCCTGTTGCATCGAGTGGGTCACGATCACGATAGCATAACTGCCGTTGAGATCCGCGATAAGTTCTTCAATTTTGGCTGTGGCGATCGGGTCGAGTGCAGAACACGGCTCGTCCATCAGAATGACTTCAGGGTCCACGGCGATAGCGCGTGCGATACACAGACGCTGCTGCTGACCTCCGGAAAGGGCCGTGCCGCTATCGGCGAGACGATCCTTCACCTCATTCCACAAGCCCGCTCGCTGGAGAGAGGTCTCGACAATCGCGTCGAGTTCGTCCTTACCTTCGGCAATGCCATGGATTTTCGGGCCATAGGCAATGTTGTCATAAATCGACTTCGGGAAAGGGTTTGGTTTCTGAAACACCATGCCGACGCGGGCGCGCAGCTGGACTACGTCCATTTTCGACTTGTAAATGTCTTCGCCGTCGAGCGTAATTTCGCCTTCGACGCGGGCCGAGGGAATTGTGTCGTTCATACGGTTCATCGTCCGCAGGAATGTCGACTTGCCGCAGCCGGAAGGGCCGATGAAGGCGGTGACATATTTTGTCGGGATTTCAATCGAAACATTGTCGATTGCCATCTTGTCCCCGTAATAGACGGAGACGTCCTTCGCGTTCATCTTCGCGTCGGTCTTTTCCAGATTGGGATGGATTACTGTCACCACTTTTTCTCGAATTTGTTGCGCAGGTAGATGGCGAGGCCGTTCATCAACAGGAGGAACAGCAGCAGCACGATGATAGCGGCAGAGGTGCGTTCCACAAAGCCGCGGTCGATTTCATCGGACCAGAGATAGATTTGAACCGGCAACACCGTTGCGGGTGAAGTGAACCCGTCTGGCGGTGTGGCAACAAATGCGCGCATGCCGATCATCAGCAACGGCGCCGTTTCACCCAAAGCACGGGCCATGCCGATAATGGTGCCGGTCAGGATGCCAGGCAGGGCAAGCGGCAGGACGTGATGGAACACCACTTGCACAGGCGATGCGCCCACCGCCAAAGCGCCGTCGCGGATCGAAGGCGGGACGGCCTTGATCGCGTTACGGCCAGAAATAACAATCACCGGCATTGTCATCAGGGCAAGGGTCATACCGCCAATAAGGGGTGCCGAGCGGTAATTGGGGAATATCCAGAGGAATACTGCGAGGCCCAGCAAACCGAATATGATAGATGGAACCGCCGCCAGATTGTTGATCGATACTTCGATGACATCGGTCCAACGGTTCTTGGGTGCGTACTCTTCCAGATAAAGCGCTGCCATGACGCCAATGGGAAAAGCCATAAGCAGCGTCACGATCATTGTGAGCATGGAGCCTTTAAGGGCGCCCCAGATACCCGCTGCTTGAGGATCGGTCGCATCGGCACGTTGCAGGAAGCCGAAATCGAAATTCTTGTCGATCGTTCCTGCTGTGTCGAGGCGCTCCGCAAGCGCGATCAATTCGGGCGTACCTTCGCCCTCATAAGCCGCTGCAAGGTCCGGAGAAGAGGCCAGCCAATAGGTGTTTTCCTGCCGCAAAATGGATGGGTCGGCTATGATTTGCTCGCCGACTTCACGCCATGCATTTCCCGATACTTCTGCTGCGCCTTCTGCACCCAGCGCCTGTTCGGCGTAGAATTCGATCACCGAGGGTAGACCCTGCGTTTCCAGGCGCTGCAGCGCATCGGGTTCCGCCATTGTGGCAGGGTCTGCGGTAATTCCGGATTGCGACAAGTCCATCTGGACGGCAAGTTCGGTACGCTGGAAACCACCAATACCGTTGAAGGTCATGGTGCCGAGCAGGAACGCCAGAATGGCGACTGAAAACAGGATTGCTGTCAGTCCCGCCAACTTGAAACGGCGTTCTTGAGCGTATCGCTTCTGCAAACGTGCTTCGAATGCGGCTTTGCGTCCGGCAAATCCCGAATTCTGGTCGGAAGAAGGTGCTGAGGGGGACATAGAGTCACTCATATGCTTCGCGGAACCTCTTCACTACGCGCAAGGCGACAAAGTTAAGGCCCAGAGTGACCAGGAACAGGACAAAACCAAGCGCGAATGCGCTTAGCGTTGCGGGATGATCGAAGCTGCCTTCACCGGTCAGCATGGCGACGATCTGGAACGTCACGGTCGTCATCGCTTCCAGCGGATTGGCAGAAAGGTTCGCCGCTGCACCGGCAGCCATCACCACGATCATTGTCTCGCCGATAGCGCGACTGATGGCCAGCATGATACCGGCGACAATGCCGGGTAAGGCGGCAGGAACCAGCACGCGCTTGATGGTTTCGGACGTGGTTGCACCCATCGCCAGACTACCATCGCGCATAGCCTGCGGGACGGCCGCAATGGAATCATCTGCCATGGAAGAGACGAACGGGATAATCATCACGCCCATCACCAGACCCGCTGCGAGAGCACTTTCGCTCGAAGCGTTTGAAATACCGATAGAGACCGCAATGTCGCGGACAAACGGCGCAACCGTCAGCGCGGCGAAATAGCCATACACCACGGTCGGAACCCCGGCGAGGATTTCAAGTGCAGGTTTGAGCCAGCTTCGCAATTTGGGGCTGGCATATTGCGTAAGGTAAATCGCGCTCATCAAGCCAAGCGGGATCGCGACAATCATGGCAATGATTGCGCCGATATAGATCGTGCCCCAAAACAGCGGGATTGCGCCGTAACGGGTCGGGTCCGGATTTTCCGGATTGGCCATCGGGTCAGGGCCCCAATGCGTGCCGAACAGGAAGTCGATCGGGCTCACCATGCCGAAAAAGCGGACTGTCTCGAACACCAGGCTTACAACGATCCCAAGCGTCGTCAGGATCGCCACCAAGGAAGCCAGCAACAGGATGCTCATCACCGTTTTCTCGACACGTGTACGTGCGGTGAAATCAGGCTTCAATCTGAGGAACGACCAAACACCGCCGAGAAAACCGACGATCAGCGATCCGAGAATGCCAATCAAATTATTGCGACTGATCGCTTCCCGAAAAGGCTCGATCAATACCTTTGCGTCTTGGTTGAAAACACCGGGACGCGAGCCGTCCGCTACCGCGCGTGCCTCTCGAAGCAATGCCTCCCGCTGAAAGTCGACTGCCGGAAGGCCTGCTGCTGCATCAGAAGCCAGAACGGACTGGTTGATCAAATATGGTGAAGTTGTGGCCCACAAGATGATAAACAAGGTCATCGGTATGATGATCCACAGGGCAACATACCAGGCGTGATATGTGGGAAGGGCAGCAAGCCGTTCACCGGCAGCGGCCTCGCGCTTGAAGGCCCAGGCGCGCGAACGTGCCGCTATCCAGCCAGCGAGGCCAAGTCCGACGGCAAGTAAGAGAAGAATGGCGGGAGACATTGCTCTTGCGGGGTCCTAATTTATGAAGCGAGAAAGCGGCGGAAACCGCTGCCGTCTGCGCCAAATTTCAGGGGCTGCTGTCTGCCCGGACGAATCGAATTCGTTCTACGTCCCGCGTTGTTGGACAATTGTGACAGGAACATGACAACAGCCTCTTCTTGCTCAATTGTCCGCAGTTTCCAACAGCGGAATGCGAACACTTATGTTGGTCCCTTGGCCAAGCTGGCTTGATATGTCGAGACGTCCACGGTGACGTTCAACAATATGTTTCACAATTGCCAGCCCTAGACCTGTGCCCCCCGATGCTCTGCTGCGTCCGGGATCAGTGCGATAGAAACGCCTTGTAAGGTGCGGGATATGCTCAGGGGGGATACCGTCACCCGAATCTCTTACAACCAGTTCTGCTTCCTCATTGTCGTTGCTTTGCAGGCTAATCACCACTTCGCCATCCGCAGCGCCGTATTTCAAAGCGTTGTCGACAAGATTACGTACGAGTTGTTCCAACTGGCGTTCATCGCCGGAAATACTGATCCCCTCGGCCAAGTCCATCTTCAGCCGTTCCGACCGGTCGACACCAGCTGCGTCGCGTGCTGCCCGGCTTACAAGAGTGTCAAACACGACCATTTCCTGTGGTTGTTCGTGCTTTTCCGCCTCGATGCGAGATAGCGACATTAGATCGCTAACCAGATTTTGCAGACGCTTTCCTTCGGCGAGAATGGTGCCGAGAAACTTTGCGCGCATTTCATCTGGCAGTGCATCTCTTTCGTCGAGCATGGTTTCAACATATCCGATGATCGAGGCCAGCGGAGTGCGCAGCTCATGACTGGCATTCGCGACAAAATCTGTATGGGCGCGGCTTATATCGACTTCGGCGGTCTGGTTCAGCAATTCGACGACGGAAATTCCGTTGGACAGAACCTGTTTGTTGAGCCGCCAGACGTCGCGTCGGCGGGAAAGGCCTTTAATCCTCGTGAAGCCGCTTTTGCGCGACTCGAGAAGTTGGATCGCTTTGGGGTGGCGCAGCGCCACGCGCATGTCCTGATCGATAACATGGCTACCAAGCAGTTTTCTCGCAGCCCTGTTGGCAGCAGAAATTCTACTGTTTTCGGTTACCAGAATGGGTGTGCCGGAATATTCGATCAACTCGCCCATGCTCGCGCTGGATAACACGTCTGAAGGTTCGGTTCTTGTAAGATTCGGCGGTTGCGAGGACGTTAGGAGCAGCGATCCGATCCAGACCGTCAGAACGCCAATTGCCAACCACCATTGGCCGCTCGCAATCCCGATCACCAGCGCGCCAGCCACTGCCAATGCGATGCTGGAAAAAGGGGGTGGTCGCTCGCCTGACATGAGAATGCGCTTAACCGCGAGAAGCGAGGTTGGCTAGCGTGAAATGTCACCTGCAAAATGCGTGGTGACCCCTACGGGAATCGAACCCGTGTTTCAGCCGTGAAAGGGCCGCGTCCTAACCGCTAGACGAAGGGGCCATCAATTCGTCAGCCGATCAAAAAGCGGGCTGCAGAATAGAAGACGCCATCGATGGTGACCCCTACGGGAATCGAACCCGTGTTTCAGCCGTGAAAGGGCCGCGTCCTAACCGCTAGACGAAGGGGCCATACCGATGGCGTGGCGGCGCAATTAGGGGCGTGGAGGGGCGGCGTCAAGCCTCTGAACAGCAATCACGCGGCATTATTTGCCCGACAGGTGCAAATTCTTGCCTAATCGGCCCAAGCCGCGTCTTCAAGATGCAGCTCTGCTGCAGGGCGTGCACCCCAATCGTCTATCTTTGCCCGACCTGCGAGCCACAGTTTGCGGCCTTTCCCTGCATGGAGGATGGCTTGACCCATATCAGATTCGGCAGCCCGGAATGCGATGGCCTTGATCGACCCGCCGTCCGGTCCGCCAACGATCAGACGCAGATGGTCTGTGCCAACGATATCGGCCTTGATGATGTGGACGGGGCCGACAGCTACCTTCGGCCCTGGCCAACCAACGCCGTACGGTCCGGCTTCTTCCAGCTTTTCGACGAGAGTGGGTACCAACCCCTTTGGAGAGACTGCCAAGTCGAGTTTTAACGCTTGCGATGCCTGCGCCTTGGTCACGGCGCCAGCTAGCTTGTCGTCGATCCATTCGGAAAACGCTTCGATATTGTCGGTTGCGATGGTCAGACCAGCGGCCATTGCGTGGCCGCCACCTGCCACCAGCAATCCTTCTTCGCGAGCCGCGATAATCGCAGCGCCCAGATCCACGCCTGAAATCGAGCGTCCTGACGCTTTTCCTTCTTCGCCATCGCACGCAATGACTATTGTGGGTTTGCCGGTCTTTTCCTTGATGCGCCCGGCTACAATACCGATCACGCCCGGGTGCCAGCCAGCGCCATGCACCACAATCACTGCGCGATTATGTTGCTGAGCGATCTGGGCTTCGGCAGCTTCCTGAACGGCGGCTTCGATGTCGCGGCGTTCTTCGTTCAAGGTTGAAAGCTGTGCGGCGATAGCGCGAGCTTCATCGGCATCTTGTGTAGTCAATAGACGGACGCCGAGCGTCGATTCCCCGACGCGTCCACCAGCATTGATTCGCGGCCCCAGCGCAAACCCCAAATCGCTGCACACCGGCGCACGCTTCAGGCGGCTTGCATCGATCAAAGCAGCCATACCGGTATTCTCGCGCCGGGACATGATTTTGAGGCCTTGCGCAACAAATGCCCGGTTCAGACCATGCAGCGCAGCGACATCGGCCACCGTCCCGAGTGCCACAAGATCGAGTAGTGACATCAGATCAGGTTCTTTGCGGCTTTCGAAATAGCCGCGTTCGCGCAGTGTCCGAACGACAGCGATCGCCAGCAGAAAAGCCACACCAACAGCCGCGAGATGGCCATGGGCCGCCGCCTCGTCCACTTCGTCGAGCCGGTTGGGGTTCACCAGAGCCGCAGCTTTGGGAAGTTCGTGCGAGCATTTGTGATGATCGACCACGATCACATCAACACCGGCATCATGCGCCATTTCCAATGCATCGAACGCCATGGCGCCGCAATCGACTGTGACGATCAGGCTTGATCCTGCGTCGGCGAGTTTTACCAGCGCCTCTCCGCTGGGGCCGTAGCCTTCCAGCAGGCGGTCGGGGATGTAGTAATCGGCGTCGGCACCGAGCATTCGCATTAGCCTGATCATCAGTGCCGAGCTTGTGGCCCCATCGACGTCATAGTCGCCGTAAATGGTCACAGTCTCTTGCGTCAAAATTGCTTGCGCAATGCGTTCTGCCGCTGTGTTCATGTCCTTGAAAAGTGAAGGGTCAGGTAGGAAAGCGCGCAGGGTCGGGTTACGGTGCCTGTCTAGATCATCGGCAGCCACCCCTCGTGACAGCAGCAATTGCGTGACGATATCGTTGCCCAGATCATCTATTTCGGCTCCAATATCCATATTGCCGCCGCGCCAATGCCAAGCCTTGCCGGAAAGGGATTGGGAGACGCCAAAGACGGGAGCAAGTGTGCGGGAAGCCATGACTTCTATCTATATCAATGGAACGCTCTGGCAAAGCTTGGTGATTGACAATAGACAACTAAGAGAGATGGTTCACGGATGAGCGATCCTCACACAACCATTCTGATTATCTGGCACAGCCGGACCGGTGCCAGCGAAGCGATGGCGCGCGCAGCTGCGGATGGAGCAGGACCGCTAGGCCGTTTGATCTATGCAGACGGGGTGCAAGCAGAAGATCTGCTGGCCGCCTCGGGTTATCTCTTTGTGTGCCCCGAAAATCTTGCCAGCATGAGCGGCCTGATGAAAGACATGTTCGACCGGAATTATTATCCGGCGCTGGGAAAAATCGAAGGCAGGCCATACGCCACGATCATTGCCGCCGGTTCTGACGGGCAGGGGGCACAACGGCAGATTGACCGGATTGCAAAGGGCTGGCGCCTCAAACGAGTGGCAGACCCGATGATCGTTAACTTCGATGCGCAAACTCCGGAAACGATACTTGCCGCGAAGACTGTCAAGAAGACCGATCTTCAGCAATGCCGCGAACTTGGAGAGGCCTTGGCGCAAGGGTGCGCACTAGGTGTATTCTAATATCTCCATCCAGTTCGGATCATTCGACTTTTCGAGGACTCGACCTGACATTTTTTTGCCGTAAAGATGATTGGAGACTGGAAAAGGAGCCATCTGCACTATCTCTGACCGTGTAGACAGTTTGGATCATCGCACAAAAGCCAAGGTGCTGTTGCTGTTTCCCGCAGGAGGACGGCCCGATCTTCCAACAATCAGAAAGACTATCGACCAGATCGGCGCTATCACGATCAGCGCCGAGCCCGGCGCCTTGCCTGCAGAGGCCAGTTCGAAGAGCAGCCTTTGGGTGGAATTGCTTTGCGAAGGCATGACCTTCGACCTGTGCGGTTTGGCAGGTGGATGCGCCGCCGCAACTCCCGATCTTCGTGACACGAGAGGGTTGTTGGCTGACGCCGCGGGGATGGAGGCCATCGAGCTGAAACTTGGGCCACATCTTGAAGCTGGCAGCCGGAACTTGCCCATTGTCCGTTCGACACTTGCCGTCGGAGCGACGTTGGTGGGCAAGCTCGACGGGGTATTGGCGGTCAGTTGGCCAGCTTCTGGAGCCTGGCTTTCGCCTGCGGACTTTACCCGCGCGATTGATGGCTGGCTAAATGGGGGGGCTGTGCCCAGTCCTGCCATGGTTGATTTTCGCAAAAGCATGGACAACGCACTGCAAAGCGTCGGACTTGCCCTGTTTTGCGATCAGGAACTGAGAATGGCACCCGATCTGGCCATGTCAGATGACGATCTGCGACGACTTGGGATCCGTATTGCTGGCCACCTCATGCATCAGGGCAGGCTCGAGCAGGTCGAGGAGTTTTCAGCCCCCGATGGCGGTTTGATCAGGATTGCACCATCTTCGAATGGCCGGTTTGTGCGTGCATCGCGAGGTTGACGCGGCGCCCGAAGCTCACATCTTCGCAGCGAGTTCTTCTCTGGCAGCGTTATATTCGCGTTCGAGGCGGTCGACACGGTCGGCGACTGTGTCGACGGCATCGACCATGCCAACACCCTGACCGGAACCCCAGATATCTTTCCAGGCTTTGGCTTTGGAATTGCCGCCAGACCCGAAATTCATCTTGCTGGGATCGCTTTCAGGCAGGTTTTCCGGGTCCAGACCGGCTTTCTCGATGGAGCCACGCAGATAATTGCCGTGCACACCGGTGAACAGGTTGGTGTAAACGATGTCCGCCGCCTTGCTGTCGACGATTTCCTGCTTGTAGGCCTCGTCCGCATTGGCTTCTTTTGTTGCGATCCAAGCCGAGCCGATATAGCCGAAATCTGCTCCCATCGCCTGCGCAGCGAGGACAGAACGGCCATGGGCGATGGAACCCGAGAGTGCCACGAGCCCGTCGAACCAGCTGCGGATTTCCTGCATCAAGGCAAATGGTGACTGTGTGCCGGCGTGGCCACCGGCTCCGGCAGCGACAGGGATAAGACCGGTTGCACCTTTCTCGATAGCTTTGCGGGCGAATTTGTCGTTGATGACATCGTGCATCGAAATGCCGCCCCAGCCTTTGACGGCAGAGAACACTTCCTCTCGCGCACCCAAAGAGGTGATGACCATTGGTACCTGCCATTTTGCGCAAACTTCCATGTCTTCTTCAAGCCGGTCATTGCTGCGATGCACGATCTGGTTGACAGCATACGGCGCGGCAGGGCGATCCGGATTGTCGCGGTTGTGGGCGGCCAATTCCTCGGTGATCCGGTGCAGCCATTCATCGAGCATTCCTGAGGGGCGGGCGTTGAGCGCCGGAAACGAGCCGATAATCCCTGCTTTGCATTGCGCAATCACCAGTTCCGGCCCGGACACGATGAATAGCGGTGAACCGATAATAGGCAGGCGAAGGCGGTCGAAAGGTGCAGGAAGGGCCATCAAGTGCTCCGTATGAGTAGTTTATGCGCCGCCTAACGGGGCAACGTGGTGTTGTCGAGAATGGAAGTCGTGGGATGGTGGGTTGTTCCCGCGGAATCAGCCAAGCAAGTCCTCGATATC
>JAHDDJ010000336.1 GCA_020629385.1 Erythrobacter sp. | reverse complement strand
TTTGTGCTGGGCGGTTTCCTGCGCGAACAAGTGTGCATCTATATGTGCCCCTGGCCACGCATCCAGTCTGCAATGATCGACGAGAAGTCTTTGATTGTTACCTACAAGGATTGGCGCGGAGAGAAGCGCGGAAGCGTCAAGAAAGCGGCCAAAAACCCCGACGAATATGGCGACTGCATCGATTGCAACCAATGCGTTGCGGTCTGCCCGACGGGAATCGATATTCGTGAGGGCCAGCAAATCGGTTGCATCACCTGCGCCCTGTGCATCGATGCGTGCGACCGCGTGATGGCCGAAATCGGCCGTCCAAGGGGTTTGATCGACTATGCGACGTTGGAAGACTGCGAGCATGAAACAGCTGGCGGCGAGGTGCGATCCGCATGGAAAACTTTGCTGCGCCCTCGCCTGATGCTGTATTTCGGCATTTGGGGCGCGATTGGTATTGCTCTTCTGTTCGCGCTCGGCACCCGGACGCACACCGAAATGACGGTGGAGCATGACCGCAACCCGCCTTTCATGCTGATGAGCAATGGCGATGTCCGCAACGCTTACACCATGCGCGTCCGCAATATGGAAAGCCGCCCGCGCGATATGCAGGTCGCAATTGTCGGTCTGGATGGTGCGGTCATGTGGAGCGACGATATTGCGCGTGACAACGCTGCCAGAACGCTGACCCGGCCGGTACCCGCAGACGAGACCCGGATTGTCCGTCTTTATGTCGTCGCACCTCGGGGCACTGCCTCGCAAGAATTCACATTCACAGTAACCTCGCTCGACGAACAGCGCGAGCAGGACACCAACCAAGTACGTTTTGAAGCGCCGGAGGAAACCCGATGACAACACGCAGTCCCAAAGCCTTCACTGGCTTCCATGCCGCTGGAATACTGGTGCTGTTCTTTGGCGTAATCGTCACGGTCAATTTCACCATGGCCGGATACGCCTCTTCTACTTTCGGCGGAGTGGTCGTCAAAAACTCCTATGTCGCTAGCCAGAATTACAATGGCTGGCTGCAACAGGCGAAAGAGCAGAAATCATGGGGTTGGGATGTCTCGAGCCACTGGCGCGAAGACGGCAGAGTGGCCGTTACCCTCGGCAATGTGCCGGGTGAGGCTGCAATTCAGGGATTGGCACGCCACCCTGTTGGGCGCGCGCCGGAAACACCACTCACTTTCCGCAAAGCGGATGATGGCACGTATATTTCCGACGAGTCCCTGTCCGCCAATCGCTGGATAGTCAGGATACAGGTGGATGCAGACGGAAAAACATGGCGCGGGGAGGAAAAGTTCCGGTGAGCGCGCTCCGTCAAAGCGATGCGACCCGGATTCGCCGGGCCTTGCAGGAAACCGAGACACTTCTGGCGGTTCCGGGCATGCATTGCGCAGGCTGTATGAGCAAAATCGAACGCGGTTTGGCTTCTATTGACGGGATCGAAGCTGCACGGGTCAATCTGTCTTCCCGCTTGGTCCGGGTCACGCATGGTTCAACGGTCAAGGAAAATGATCTGGTTCATGCTCTGGCCGATCTCGGATTCGAAGCGCAACCGCGCAGTCCAGAGATTACCGCACCGGTTTCTGCTGTAAAACCTTTGCTGGCTCCGCTCGCAGTTGCCTTTTTCGCAGCTATGAATGTCATGCTGCTATCGGTCAGCGTCTGGTCTGGTGCGGAGGGTAGCACACGCAGCCTGTTCCACTTGATATCAGCGATCATTGCCGTGCCCGCCATCGCCTATGCCGGGCAGCCATTCTTCCGCTCGGCTTGGCAAGCCCTGCGCAAAGGCACGACCAATATGGACGTGCCGATTTCCATCGGTGTCGTGATCGCGACGGGTCTGAGCATCTATGAAACAGCGACCCACGGGCGGCATGCATGGTTTGACGGAGCCTTGATGCTGCTGACTTTCCTGCTGGCAGGACGGGTCCTCGACGCGATGATGCGCGACAAGGCCCGCTCCGGCGTCGATGCCTTGCTCAGCCAAGCCGCCACCGGCGCGACTGTCGTGAGCAAAGACGGCTCGGTCAGCTGGGTCGCCGCACGCGATCTGGAGTCAGGCATGATCATGCGTGTTGCAGCTGGTGAACGCCTTGCCGCTGATGGAGAGATTATCGCTGGGGCTAGCCGTTTCGACCGCTCCTTGCTGACGGGCGAGACCGATCCGGTCGCCGCCCAAACCGGTGACAGTGTGCTTGCCGGGACACTCAACATGGGCACACCTGTTGATGTCCGGATCAGCCAGACAGGGCAGGACACCACACTCGCCGAAATTGCCCGGCTTATGGAAGCATCGACCCAGAACCGCTCACGCTATGTCCGCATCGCGGACCGCGCTGCGCGGATGTATGCTCCGGCTGTGCACACGCTGTCGGCCTTGACGGTCGTCGGTTGGTTGCTGGCCGGGGCAACGCT
>JAHDDJ010000335.1 GCA_020629385.1 Erythrobacter sp. | reverse complement strand
TCGCAATTGTCGCGAACAAAGGTGTCGATCAGACGCGCGCCATATCCGGTCGCGCCTTTATCCCAGGTCCGGCCAGCCTTGTCGGCCCAGACCATACCCGCAATGTCGCAATGCGCCCATGGCGTATCATCCATGATGAAACGCTTGAGGAATTGTGCGGCTGTAATCGAACCGGCCCCACGCGGACCGATATTCTGCATATCGGCAATCGGGCTGTTGATCAGCTTGTCATAGGCAGGCGAAAGCGGGAAGCGCCACAGCTTGTCGCCCGATGCTGTTCCAGCAGAAAGAAGATTGTCCGCCAGATCATCGTCATTCGAGAACACGCCGCCATGTTCGTGCCCCAGCGAGATAATCATCGCGCCGGTCAGTGTCGCAAAATCAACGATCTGCTTCGGCTTGAATTCAACCTGCGTCCAGTGGAGCGCGTCGGCGAGAACCAACCGGCCTTCCGCATCGGTATTGAGCACTTCGATCGTTTGACCGGACATGGATGTAACCACATCGCCCGGGCGCGTTGCTTTACCGTCCGGCATATTCTCCACCAGTCCGACAACCCCGACTATGTTGCATTTGGCCTTGCGCTTGACCAGCGTCAGCATCGCGCCGACAACCGCGCCGGATCCGCCCATATCCCACTTCATATCGCCCATGCCGGGGCCGGGTTTGAGCGAGATACCGCCGGTGTCGAAAGTGACACCCTTTCCCACAAAGGCTGTCGGCTTTTCGCCGTCCGCGCCGCCATTCCACCGAATCGCGAGCATCCGTGACGGCTGTTCCGATCCGCGACCGACGCAAAGCAGCGAGCCCATGCCCAGCTCTTCCATCTGCGCGTCATCCAAAACGGTCAGTTCCGCGCCTGTACCGGCAAATTTTTCCTGGCATTTCTCGACGAAACTGACCGGGAACAAGGTGTTGGCAGGCTCGGCCACCAGATCGCGGGTAAACTCGACACCCTCGGCAACGGCCTGCGCATCAGCCCACGCCGCGTCCATGCCGGCGGGTGCGCCGACAACCGCTACGGTCTTGAGCGAAATTTTCTGCTCGTCCTTCAGCTTTGTGCGGAAATGGTCATGCCGCCAGCTGCGCAGACGCAGGCCGAGCAGTACCGACGCCGCACCTGCCGCATCAAGGCCGCTGCCGTTCAGATCGAGCGTCAGATCGGTTTCGCCAGAAGTCAGATATTTCGCCGCCAAAGCAGCGCCGGCCTGCTCCAGATTGAGCGTCCGGCTATCGGCATCGGCCTTGCCCGCACCCGCTACGGCGACGCGCACAACCGAACCGTCGCGCTCGACAAACCCTTCAAACAGCTGTCCTGCATTGCCTTTGAACCGCGCGGTGGTCGCGCCTTCACTCAGGCTTTTTTCAAGGCCATCGGGCATTGCGCCCTTGTCCGCGATATGCGCGACAAGGCGTGCGTCGGAAGGAAGGGTGTCGCTGAAATTGACCTGCATGGGATCTCCAAAAAGACTTTTCTCTGCGCAATTTGCGCCTGATTGGTGCCGGCATGCGATGATGCCGATGAATGGAATTGCGATTACGCGCCGCCGGTGCGATAGGCAAGCCATGCGAACGCTGTCGCCCTCTGTCTTGATCCTACCGAATCGCAAGCGAATTGTTCCGGGATTGTCCGGAATGGTTGCCGCTGCGGCTTTGTCTTGCACATCTGTGGCCGCGCAAGAAAATCGGGAATCACCTGATGGGACACAATCCACACCAAGTCCGGTGAAAGAGCAGGCAATTCCTGTGGCCGAAGTGGAGATCGATCAGGCAGCACCGGATGCAGCAGCCTTGCTGGCAGGAGAACGGATCGATTTTGAAGCCAATGACATCGCTTACGATGCCGAACAGGATATCATCACCGCATCCGGCTTTGTAATTCTGCGCAGCGAGGATCGCTCGGTCAAAGCCCAGCAGGTCGTGTGGTATCGCAAAACGGGGCAGATTATTGCTTCGGGTGATGTCCGCTTCGTCGATGAGGAAGGCAACCAGCTTTACACAGACCGTATCGAGCTGACTGACAAATTCGAAGCGGGCGCGATGGACGAATTGCTGCTCGCACTTCGCCAGGGTGGCCGGCTTGCCGCACGCGGCGGCGAGCGTAACGAGGATGGCACGGTTGTTCTCACAGACGCCGCCTACTCAGCATGCGCTGTGATCGATCCTGAAGGCTGCAACAAGAATCCCAGCTGGCGGATCACGGCAGACCGGGTCACTTACGATCCTGCCGATAACCGCATCCGGTTCAAAGGTGCCTATCTGGAGCTGTTCGGCGCGCGTGTTCTGCCCATGCCCGGGCTGGCTGTACGCACCGATGGCCGTCCCGTGTCTGGCGTGCTCATTCCGGACCTCAGAATTTCCGAATCCAATGGCGTTGAAATCAATGGCAGTTATTATTGGAGCCT
>JAHDDJ010000334.1 GCA_020629385.1 Erythrobacter sp. | reverse complement strand
GGAAGGGTTAAACACGAAGGTGTGGCTTTGACCATAGGTCAAGGCGGACGTGCAGTTGCCTACATGGGTGACGACCAACGATTCGACTACATCTACAAATTTGTGTCTTCTGGAAACTATCGAAAGATGCTTCGCAAAGGTAAATCTCCGCTGGATGAGGGCACGCTGTATGCCGCCAAATTCAACGACGACGGTACAGGCGAGTGGCTTGAGCTATCGATGGAGAATCCAGCCGTTGCTGAAAAATTCGACAATCAAGCCGAGGTCCTGACATACGCCCGTCTCGCCGCCGATGCTGTCGGTGCCACCCCTATGGATCGCCCAGAGTGGACTACGGTCGCCCCAAACGGTGATGTCTATTGCACACTGACCAATAACTCGAGACGAACTCCTGAACAGGTCGACGCTGCTAACCCTCAGGGGCCTAACAACGACGGGCACATCATCAGGTGGCGAGACTCGGCTCACCATACGGGTACAAGCTTTGAATGGGATATCTATCTTCTGTCAAGTGACACGGCCGGAACCGACTACGCTTACGGAAGCCCCGATGGGCTATGGGCCGATCCAGACGGCCGACTGTTTATCCAAACTGACGGTGATCAACCTGACGGGGCAAACGATCAAATGCTGGTCGCAGACCCTGCAAGTGGCGAAGTGCGGAGAATGTTCACCGGAGTTAAGGACTGCGAAGTGACAGGCATAACCACCACCCCAGATCGCCGAACGATGTTCATCAATCTTCAGCATCCAGGCAATGGCGACCCAGACGCAACTACGTTCCCCGATTATGTCGACGGGGCAGTTCCAAGAGACGCAACGATCGTAATCCGTCGAAAAGACGGAGGCATCGTTGGTTCGTAGCCACGAGCAAACGGTGAACAGTTAAGACGGATGCGACCCTTCCCTAACGGGCTAGGGTCGCATCCGTTTAGCAGCCAGACCAAAAATTCTGGGTCCTTTTGAGACTGTTGCTGCGAAAGTTGGAATAGGCGAGGCGAGCCAGACGTTACCTATGAGAACAGTCATTCTCACAGGAGAAAGTCATGAGCACAAACGAACAAAAACCGCCACTTCCGCCCTTCACAGAAGAAACCGCATGGCAGAAAGTCTTGGGGGCCGAAGCAGCATGGAACACGCGTGACCCCAAACGTGTTTCAATGGCCTACTCGATCGATTCACAATGGCGTAACCGAGACCTGTTCTTGGTCGGCCGACCCGCAATCCAGGAATTCTTAACCAAGAAATGGGATCGGGAAAGTGAGTACGCACTACGCAAAGACTTATGGGCGTTCTCGGGAAACCGAATAGCGGTGCGGTTCCAATACGAAAGTCTGGACAGCGATGGACAATGGTGGCGTTCTTACGGAAACGAAAATTGGGACTTTGACAACAACGGGCTAATGCGAAGCAGAGAAGCCAGCATAAATGACGTAGCAATCAACGAAACAGATCGAAGAATCTTTGGCGCTCGTCCCGAAGGTGACCGCGGCAGGATCCCGTTGCGATGACTGCGATCGGCGAACAGGATCCGGAACGTCTGATCCTAGACGCAGCTGACCAGTTGTTTGCTTCCCGCGGGGTTCAAAACGTCACGATGGCCGAAATTCGAGACGCAGCAGGGGTCTCGATGAGACGCCTGTACCAAACCGTCGGCAAGAAACCTGAGCTGGTTGCACGATGGCTCGACGATCGGGACCAGCGATGGCTCGTACGTTTTGATCGAAGCGTTAACCAACATATCGCTGACGGAGCAACGCCAATCGACGCCGTCTTCGAGGTACTCAAACACGTCATCGCCAGTGAAAACTATCGAGGATGCGCATTTCTTCGGACCCTTTATGAGCTACCAACACTGCCCAGCCCGATTCGAGATGAGATTATCGCCCATAAAAAGGCCTTCGCCGACACCATCAATCTACATGTCGGCCGTAAGGATCTCATCTTGTTAATTGATGGCGCAATAACTCACAGCGTGTTGAATCGGAGCGTCGCTCCCCTCGAACAGGCCCGGCAGTTAGTTAACCAACTACCTACAGATAAGGACAATCCACGGTGACGAAAGCGCTCGACAAGACACGTAAGTCCGTTACTCATAGACCGGTTTCAACACTCAGTTGTACCGAATTGCGCACCTACATCGACGACCAGAACATTGAGACTTCGGCGGTGCTAGACCACATAGTCTCATGTTCACAATGCCGTATCTATATGGCTGAACGAACCTGCGACTGACCCACTACTCAACCGTTCTACTCCAAGACCATCATCGGCTACACAGCCGAGCAAGCACATGTTTACCAACGAAAGGACCGTCCAATGACACATCCACAGATCGCACTCTGGGAATCAGCCGCCAACGAGTTTGATCAACGACACGAACTCGTCGAGCCGCATCACTTGTCTCTTTCAACCC
>JAHDDJ010000025.1:11279-15258 GCA_020629385.1 Erythrobacter sp. | reverse complement strand
GTTACAAAGTCGCTTCGATATCGCGCGCGGCCTGAACGGGATCGGCGGCGCGGCTGATCGGGCGGCCGATGACCAGAACGCTGGCTCCGTCATCGCGAGCCTTGCGCGGTGTGACGACACGTTTCTGGTCGCCTACCGCGCTTCCAGCAGGGCGCAGGCCGGGTACGACAAAGAAGCCGCCTTTCCACTGCTTGTGCGCTTCGCCGACTTCCTGACCTGAACAGACGATACCGTCGATCCCGGCGCTGTGGGCCAGTTCGGTTAGGCGCATCACGTGATCATGCGGCGTGCCTCCAATACCTTGCTTGACCAGATCGCGCTCGTCGAGGCTGGTGAGCATGGTGACCGCAACGACTTTGGTATGCTCACCGGCTGCGGCTTTCGCGTCTTCCAGCATCGCCCGACCTCCACTGGCATGAACAGTGACGATGGCCGGTTCCAGCACATGGATGGCTTGCATTGCGCCTGCAACGGTGTTGGGAATGTCATGCAATTTCAGATCGAGGAAGATCGGCAGGCCGACTTGCGCGATTTCGTGGACGCCATGCGATCCGTGCGCGCAGAAAAACTCGAGTCCCAGCTTCAAACCGCCAACGTGCCCTTTGACCTTCTGCGCCAATGCTTTGGCAGCATCGAGTGAGGGCAGGTCAAGCGCGAGATAGACGGGATTGCTCATGGTCAGTCTTTCTTGATGGAATCCGCGGTAAATGCCGGAGCAGGTTCAGGCGCAGAGGTTGTGGGCGATGAAACGGGGCTGGCCACCGGTGGCGAAACAGCAGTTGCCTTTGCCGCGTTTTCCAGATTCTTGATCCGCCGGTTGAGACGCCATTTGGTGCCGCGATGCAGCAGCCATGTCGGGATCATGCCCAGCAAGAAAGAGACAATGACAAGCGCAGGCACCTTGGTTTCCAAAACCAGATTTTCCCAGATCGTGACTTCGACCGGCTTCCAGTTGAAAAACGAAAACGCCATCAGCCCCACAAACAGCAAAACCCATAGGATCGTGCGAACAACCTGCATGTCAGTACTCCGTTAGCTGCGTCAGCAGATGCTAGGCGCGTGAGGCTGGGTTGGGAAGGGGGGCTTACCCGAACACACGGTCGAAGATGTGATCCACTTCCTTGAAATGGTAGTCCAGATCAAAGCGGGATTCGATCTCCTCGACGGAAAGTGCGGCGGTCACTTCCTCGTCCTGCTTGAGCAGCTCGAGCAGCGACAAGGCTCCGTCCGATTCCCAGACTTTCATCGCATTGCGCTGGACAAGACGATATGCGTTGTCGCGCGTAATACCTGCCTGCGTGAGCGCCAGAAGAACCCGTTGCGAGTGGATCAGGCCGCCCATGCGGTCCATGTTCTTCTGCATGCGCTCTGGATAGATCAGCAGCTTGTCGACCACGCCTGTCAGCCGAGCCAAGGCGAAGTCCAGCGTGATCGTGGCATCGGGGCCGATGAAACGCTCGACAGACGAGTGCGAAATATCGCGCTCATGCCACAGCGCGACGTTTTCCAGCGCGGGCATGGCATAGCCGCGGATCATGCGGGCCTGTCCGGTCAGGTTTTCGGTCAGGATCGGGTTGCGTTTGTGCGGCATCGCGCTCGAACCCTTTTGGCCGGGCGAGAAATACTCCTCCGCCTCGAGAACTTCGGTGCGCTGCAAATGCCGGATTTCGACCGCAAGCCGCTCGATGGAGCTGGCGATGACCGCAAGTGTCGAGAAATACATGGCATGACGGTCGCGCGGGATGACTTGTGTCGACACAGGCTCGGGCGTCAGACCCAGCTGTTCGGCGACGTAGGCTTCAACCGATGGATTGATATTGGCGAAGGTGCCAACTGCACCTGAAATGGCGCAAGTCGCGATCTCTGCGCGGGCGGCGATCAGACGCGTTTTGCAACGGTCAAACTCGGCATAGGCTTGCGCAAGTTTGAGCCCGAAAGTCGTCGGCTCTGCATGGATACCGTGGCTGCGCCCGATAGTGGGTGTATATTTGTGCTCTTCCGCCCGGCGTTTGAGAGCCGCGAGCAACGCGTCGAGATCTTCCAGCAGAATATCGGAAGCGCGGGCCAGTTGTACCGCCAGTGTGGTATCCAATACGTCAGAGCTGGTCATACCCTGATGCATGAAGCGCGCTTCGGGGCCTACCTGCTCGGCTACCCAGTCAAGAAATGCGATTACGTCATGCTTGAGAACCGCTTCCTTGGCGTCGATAGCGGGAACGTCGATTTCCGGATTGGTATTCCACCAATCCCACAAAGCCTTGGGTCCGCTTTCAGGGACGACACCCAATTCACCCAGTTTTTGCGTCGCATGCGCCTCGATCTCGAACCAGATGCGATAGCGCGCCTCCGGCTCCCAGATGGCGGACATTGCGGGGCGGGCATAACGCGGGACCATGAGAAACTCCGGGCTTGGATTGCAGGTGCCCGATTCTGTGGATCGGGCTTTCGTCAAAGCGGCTAGGGGGCAGGCTGTGCAAAGGCAAGGGCCGGTGGCAGCAGAAATGGGGAATGGATTGCTATTCTTGATCTGTACTCTGGAAAAGAAGATCAAATACTACAGAAGCTTGCTTGCAACGCGCCAAGCTCGCTGTAAGCTAGCCTGATCTGGAGGAGGGTCCAGACCGTAACAGGGGCTTTGTATGTACAAGTTTTTCGGCGCCAGCGCGGTGGCCATTATCGCGGCGTCAACACCTGCTATTGCAGGCGATGAAGTCCTTTACGATACCACGCCGGAATGGGTCCAAATCGCTGATCTGGAAATGGACGCTGCGCTGGATGGTCCTTCCGAAGTTTTGTATGATTGGCAGCACCGTCTCGAAGACGGGGTTGTGCATGAATATAATGACCGTGCCGTCCGCATCGACAACCTTGAAGCGCTGACTTCAGAGGGTACGCTGCAAATGACCTGGGCGCCGGATAAGGGCGATCTGACAATCCACCGTCTGGAAATTCTGCGCGGCGATGAGGTGATCGATCTTGTGGCCGATGGTGTCGAATTTGAAGTCATCCGCCGCGAGCAGGGTCTGGAGCGTCGCTTGCTTGACGGTCGCCTGACCGCGACGGTTGCAGTGCCGGGTCTTGAAGAGGGCGATATTCTCCGTGTTGCTCACAGCATCACTCTGGATGACCAGGCGCTAGGCGATGAAATGCAGGCACTGCAATATCTACCGCCCGAACCCTATCGTGTGGGTAAAGGACGCACGATCGTCAGCTGGCCCAAAAATGACGATATCGGATACCGCGCAGGGCCGTTTGTCGATTTGCCCGAGCCGGTGACCAAAGGCGGCTACAAATATCTGACAGTCGATCTGCCCATTGCGAAGCGCGAAGATATGCCAAATGATGCGCCGTCGCGCTTCTCCCGCTCGCCTTTGTTACGGGTTGGCAGTTTCGACAGCTGGAACGAATTGTCGCGCGTGATGGAGCCGCATTTCACCAAGGCAGCGGCGATCCCGGAGAATAGTGCGTTGTCAAAGCAGGTCGCAGCCATAGAAGCTGCAACCGACGATCCGTTGAAGCGCACAGAACTGGCGGTACGCCTGGTGCAGGACCAGGTCAGCTACCTCCTCAATGGTCTGGATGGTGGCAACTATTTGCCGCAAACCGCTGAAGAAACATGGGAAAAGCGTTACGGAGACTGCAAGGCCAAGTCGGTACTTCTGCTCGCATTGCTGCGCGCGATGGACATCGAGTCCGATGTTGTTCTGGTGACAATCGATGGCGGTGACGCGCTGCCTGAATTGCTGCCGATGCCCGCCAATTTCGATCATATGATTGTGCGCGCTACTGTAGACGGAGTGGATTACTGGCTCGATGGAACCAGTACGGCCACCCGCATCGGCAATATGGCGCAAGTGCCAGCGTTCTATTACGCTTTGCCGTTGACGCCAGAAGGCGCAGATTTGACGCCGATATCGGACCGTTATCAGGATCACAATGATGTGGTTATCGAGATCGATACCGATCACACTGCAGGCAT
>JAHDDJ010000025.1:0-11179 GCA_020629385.1 Erythrobacter sp. | reverse complement strand
ATGTGGTTATCGAGATCGATACCGATCACACTGCAGGCATCGATCTTCCCAATACCTACACGCTGACCATGCAAATTACCGGCGCGCAAGGTGCCGGTTTCCGCGCTCTGGTCGATGAAGGTGATCCGGAAGTCAAAAAGCAGATGATGACACAGATCAGCAACGGGGCTGGGGGCAGCAGCCGGGCGACCTCGATCGATATGTTTTACGACGATGAAGCGGCGACGGCCAAAATCGTCGTCAAAGGCGTTGGCGAACCGATGTTCGATTTCAATGAAGGGGAAATGCAACTTGCTTTGAATGGTGCCGCCGATAACGCGTCCTTTACACCCAATCGCGTGCGCCCAAAGTGGCGCAATATTCCGGTCGCGACCGGCGGACCGAGCCGCAGCCAGACGATCATGCGCGTTGATCTTCCCGACCAAGGTGCAGGCTTCACCTTGCGCGGGACAGAGCAGCTCGATGGCAGCTATGCCCATACGCGTTACTTCCGTTCGTCAAAACTGAGTGGCAGCTCCATCACACTGGATGAGACCAATGTCTCGAAACTTGGCGAAATCACACTCGGTCAATTGGCCGAGGCGCGCCGTGCCGCATTGCAGATTTCCAAATCCGATCTGATGCTGATTGCGCCGGAAACAGCAAAGCGCCGGTGGGATTTCACAACCGCTGAATTGAAGCAGCGTACGGCTCCTGCTTTGGCCGGATATAATATCGCGATAGAGCAAGCGGATGACGATGATTTCGGCCCCTTGCGGTCCCGCGCAGAATACTTCTCGCTGATCTATGACTTCGAAAATGCGGTGAAGGATTTTTCGGCCATTATCGACGAAGAACCCAATGCGTCGCTGTTCAGAACGCGGGCTGATTTGCTGCTTTCGCTGGGGCGGATGGATGAAGCGATTGCCGATACGCAGGCAGCCTACGAATTGCAGCCGACCAACTGGACCGGATATTGGCAAGCGGAATTGCTGGCGCGTAGCGGGAAAACTGACGAGGCGTTGAAGCTGCTCGAACTGATCCCCGTTTCCGAGGATGAAATCGACGGTAAGGTCGATTCGCAGTCGATAGTTCTGGGGCTCGCAGGGCGCGTCAATGAAGGGCTGAAACTGCTTGCCGACCGTCTTGAAGAGCGCCCGGATAGTGCAACTGCATTGAGCGCGGATTGCCTTCTTCGCGGGCTTCACGCTGTGGCTCTCGAAGGGGCCATCGCCCAGTGCAACCGCGCTGTAGAGCGGGCCAACAACACCGCCAGCCGCTTGTTTGCGCGTGCGCTCGTCCATTACCGCAAGGGTGACACCGAAAAAGCATTTGCCGATCTGGACGCAGCACAAAAGCTGAGCCCGGCCTATGCTGAAAACCGTTATTTGCGCGGCATTATCATGCTCGAGCAAGGCGACGAGGATGGCCGCACGCTGGTGGAGACGGCTCTGCGGCAATTGCCTGAACTGCGGAACCTTTACGCTCTTTACGGGATCGAACCGACGGGCTGACCCGAAGCGTTTCCAGCTTCAGATAAGGCCTTTGGCGCGCAGCGACACATGACCGTCGCGGCCAACGATGACGTGGTCGTGAACCGTGATGCCCAGCAACCTTCCAGCCTCTGCGATGCGGTTGGTGATCTGGATATCTGCCCGGCTTGGTTCGGGATTTCCGCTCGGGTGGTTGTGTACGAGAATTAGCGCAGTCGCGCCAATATCGAGTCCCTGCCGGATGACCTCCCGTGGGTGGATGGCGGCTTCGTCGATTGAGCCGTCGCCGACATGATGATCGAGTACGAGCCGGTTCTGGGCATTGAGGTACAAGACGCGTACCCGCTCGACTGTAAGATGAGCCATGTCGATTGTCAGGTAATCGAGCAGCGCCTGCCAGCTACCGAGAACGGGTTTTTGGCTAACTTCGCTACGCGCCATCCTGCGGGCCGCGAGAGCAACCGATTTTAGCGCTGCGGCGCTGGTCAGGCCTACGCCTTTGACATCCTGCAAAGCGTTGGGATCGGCGTTCAGGACTGCCGACAAG
This sequence comes from Erythrobacter sp., assembly GCA_020629385.1. GTDB lineage: Bacteria > Pseudomonadota > Alphaproteobacteria > Sphingomonadales > Sphingomonadaceae > Pontixanthobacter. The sequence goes on along the minus strand of JAHDDJ010000025.1, from coordinate 9,160 downwards.
GACCCGAACCGGTCGAGTAACGCTTTTGCCACCGGTTTGGTGTCGCCTTGCTTGATCGCGGCGAACAGCAGATATTCCAGAACTTCGTAATCGGCGAGTGCTTCCGCCCCGCCTTTCAGCAACCGCTCGCGTAGCCTTGCCCGGTGGCCGGCACCATCATGTTTCGCAGCGTTTTCTTTGCTTTGCGGCACGTTCTATCCTGTAACATTTACGCACTGCATTGCCTTTGCCACAGCTTGCGCGCAAGTAGGAAAGCATGGCGTCGTCTCCTGACCAGATTGCTGAGGAACCTGCACAGGTGCGGTCTCGCGGATGGCGTCACGCTTTGTCGCGCGGGGCAGTGCTGCTGGTTGTCCTGTTGCTGGCTCTGGTCATGATCGGTTGGACCCAACGTGAGGATATTGCCCGCGATTTGATCGGAGACGAGCTGGAAGCGTTGGGCATTCCTGCAACATACTCTTTCGATGACTTCGACCCAGACAAGCAGATTCTGACGGATATTGTTATCGGTGATCCCGAAAGACCGGACCTGACGATAGAGCGCGCCGTGATAGAGCTGTCCTATGGCTTCGGCGTGCCTGAAATCGGCCGGGTGACGGTAGAGGAGGCTCGCCTTTACGGCACCTATTCTGAAGATGGCATCTCCTTTGGCGCGCTTGATCCTCTGCTGTTTGCAGATGATCCCGGGTCAGACGGTGGTCTGCCAGCGTTCAACGTCGTAGTCCGCGACGGACGTGCGCGGATCGACACGGAAATGGGGCCGGTCGGGGTCAAGCTGGAAGGCGAAGGTCCGCTGGACAACGGATTTTCCGGTAAAATCGCTGCGATAGCACCCGAACTTGGCGTCAGCGGATGCGCTCTGGAGCGTGCGACCGCTTATGGTGACCTTTCCACCAATAGCGGCGCAATCCGCTTCAACGGACCGTTGCGACTGGCCAATCTGGCCTGTGTAGACAGCGATGTCTCGATGGCAAAGCTTGCATGGCAAGGCAGCGTAGAAGTCGGCAGCGAATTCGATGCAATTACGGGGAAAGGTCAACTGGCCACCGGAGCGATCGACGCTGCTGGAATATCGTTAGGCGCTGTTTCAGGACCATTGATGCTTGGCTTCCGGGACAGCAAATTGACGAGCGATTTTGATCTGAGCGGACAATCGCTTGCTCTGGCGCCCGTTACTGCGAGCGCTGTGACCTTTGATGGCACGCTTCGGTCGGGAACCGACCTGAGCGAGCTGTTGCTGGATGCGCAGATAGGCGGGGAAGGTGTTTCGGTGGATTCGACCTTGCCGCAAACTCTTGGCGATTTCGCAAAGGCAAGCGAGGGAACGCTCGCCGCACCGCTGCTGACCAAGTTGCGCGGCGCGGTGCAGCGCGAGGTCAGGAATTTGTCATTTGCCGGATCACTCTCCGGTCGTTTTTCGGATGCGCAGCAATTGGTGACGATGCCGGAAGTTGCCATACGCAAGCCCTCGGGCCGGCCGCTGGCGTCCTTCTCAAGGGTGCAATATCGTCAGGCAGGCGGAAACACACCGCTGGTTTCGGGCAATTTCCGCATTTCCGGCGATGATCTGCCACGCATGGCCGGGCGAATGGAAGGAATCGGCTCGCGCGATACGGTTTTCCGCATCAGGATGGAGCCCTACGCGTCAGGGGACAGCAATCTTGCCATTCCCGAAATGCTTGTGACGCAGGGGCCTTCCGGAACGGTGACCTTTGGCGGCGAGATGATCGCTAGCGGGCCGCTCCCCGGCGGGAGCGCTCGGAACCTGAAGCTACCGGTTGATGGTACGTGGAGCAGCGCAGCGGGGCTCGCGCTATGGCGCAAGTGCACCGCGATTGGTTTTTCCGAATTGAGCATCGCCAATCTGGCACTGGCCAACAGGTCGCTGACGTTATGTCCTGCGGCTGGCCGCGCCATTGCAAGGTACGACGACAGCGGCCTTCGCCTGGCGGCGGGTGCTCCGGCGCTGGACCTTGCAGGCACGCTGGCGGGAACACCCATCGATATAGAAAGTGGCGCGATCGGGCTTGCCTATCCGGGCGTTGCTGCTGCCTCAGCCGTGTCCGTCACGCTGGGCGAGGGTGAGGCCGCCAGCACGTTTCGTATATCGGATTTGCTGGCCAATCTGGGCGATGACATCACTGGCACATTCGACGGAGCCGATATCGCGTTGGCGGCTGTTCCGTTGGATCTCGTCGAAACGCGCGGCGCGTGGAATTACACAGACGGCGTATTTGCGATAGCTGATGCCACTTTCACGCTGAAAGACCGCCAGGCTGAAAAACGGTTTGAGCCATTGCCTGTTACAGGCGGCACTCTGACGCTCGACACCAATCTGATCGAAGCAAGTGCCAGCATAAAGGCTCCCACCAATGGCGAAGAGGTTTCGCGGGTCTCGCTGACACACAGCCTTACAACCGGAGCGGGTTTTGCCGATCTGGCGGTGGACGGCCTGCGATTTGACGAAGGGCTGCAACCGACCGATCTGACACCGCTGGCGCTCGGTGTGGTAGCCAATGTAGAAGGGCTGGTCACGGGATCGGGCAGGATTGACTGGAGCGAAGACAGCATCGACAGCTTTGGTGCATTCTCTTCCGATGCGCTCGACCTTGCTGCTGCCTTCGGTCCGGTTAAAGGTGCGTCGGGAACAATTGCATTTTCTGACCTGCTAAGTCTCACGACCGCGCCGGATCAGGTGATCAATGTCGCCTCGATCAATCCGGGTATCGAGGCCAAGGATGGCAAAATCGGCTTCAATCTCCGCGACGGCCAGTTCCTTGGTGTTACGGGAGGGCAGTGGCCGTTCATGGGTGGGCAGCTTTATCTGCGTCCGGTCAATCTCAATCTCGGCGTGGCCGAGCGGCGGCGTTATGTCCTCGAGGTCGAGGGTATCGATGCGGGATTGTTCGTTGCGAATATGGAACTGGGCAATCTTGCTGCTACTGGTACTTTCGACGGAGCTTTACCACTTGTCTTCGATGAAGAAGGCTTCGGTACGATCGAGGGCGGGGCGCTGCAATCGCGGCCACCGGGCGGCAATGTGTCTTATGTTGGTGAACTGACCTACGAAGACTTGTCGCCTATCGCGGATTACACCTTCCAGACGTTGCGCAGCCTTGATTATGATTCGATGACCATCGGCATGGACGGGCCGTTGACCGGCGATATTGTGACCAAAGTCCGCTTTTCCGGCGTGCAGCAGGGTGAAGGCACCAAGCAGAACTTCATCACCCGCCAGATCGCCGATTTGCCGATTCAGCTCAACGTCAATATCCGCGCGCCTTTCTACAAGCTCGTGACCAGCCTGAAGAGCATGTATGACCCCGCAGCCGTGCGTGATCCGCGCGATGTGGGTCTTTTGACCGATGACGGGACGCGCTTTGTTGCGCCGTCCGACGTGCCGCCGCCACAGCCCGCACCGCCACCGGAAGAGCCGGTTTTCGATGTTCCCGCGATTCGTCCTGATGAATCGTCCATTCAGTCTCCAGACAGCGAGGAAATGCCATGACGGCTATCGAATTGACCTCCCGCATTATGCCTGCGACAACCTTTTTCATGAGGGGATCGCCGGAAAAAACGGGAAAAACCTGCCTCCGGGCGGGGGTATTGATGGCGGCAAGTTCGCTTTTGGCTGGGTGCATAACCGTAAATGCACCGTCGGAGCCGATTGTGATCGAGCTGAATATCAATATCACACAGGAAGTGATTTACCGGCTTGCAGAAGATGCGGGCAATACGATTGAGGAGAATGCAGACATTTTTTGAAGGATGTCTGTGATAAGGAAAGAATGATGAAAAAGTCAGTCTCTTTTGCCGTCGCCGCCGCACTTGCCGTGACCGGAATTGCCGGCACCGCCTATGCGCAGCGCGATCCTGCATACGCAGCAGCTCGCTCGTCGGGTCAGGTTGGCGAGAAAATGGACGGCTATCTCGGCATTGTCGGGGCAGAGACTCCCGAATTGCGTCGGATGGTGCAGGACATCAACATCAAACGGCGTGCGGTTTATGCGCAGCGTGCCCAGGCCAAAGGTTCTACGATCGAGGAATATGCCTTCACATCGGGCTGTCTGGCGATTGCGCGGACGGTGCCGGGTGAAAAATACCAGGCTCCTGACGGTTCGTGGCAGACCCGCACCAGCGCCCCACCGCAGCGTGATCCGCGCTGTTCGGGAGTGTCTTGACGACGGGTCGGCCAGAATTTGCGTAAAAACGCCAGATAATACCGCATTGCACAACCACGCCGGTTGACTCCAAAACACCCCCCGCCTAAGGGGGCCTCGCCCTCGGCGGGCAGCTCTTTTGCCCGTGTCGTGCACCCCATTTGCAGGAGCAAGACATGAGCGACGAGAAGCCCGCACGGGAACCTATCGCCGAGGATGCGCGAATTGATGCACTCGAAGCGCGGCTCAAAGCCGCCAGAGAGCGCGAAGAGGACCGTATCCAGCCGCAAATATCGGGTGCTGACGCGAATTATCGCAGCGGTAACCGGGTGTTGGCGGACTTGCTTGGCGGGATTCTCGGCGGTTTGGTAATTGGCGGAACGATTGACTATTTCGCCGGTACTTCGCCCTGGGGTCTGTTGGTGATGCTGTTCCTCGGAATTGGCGTTGCTTTCAGGAACATTTTCCGAATGGCGAGCACGCAGGCGGACGATCCACCTAAGGGTGAGTGACTTCACAATGCGATTGCTCTTTTACGCGTAGGGACGTTTCAGACGTGGCAGCCGAAGAAGGCAAAGTCGATCCGATGCACCAGTTCCATATCGAGCCCCTGATGGGTTCGAATGGCTGGGAGATCGCAGGATTCAACATCGCGTTCACCAACAGTGCGCTGTGGATGGCCATCACCACCGTCCTGCTGACGATTTTCGTCGCGGGCGGCATGAAGCGTGAGCTTGTCCCTGGCCGCTGGCAGATGATGGTCGAAAGCGCGACCGGCTTCATCGACGATATGCTGGAAGCGAATGTCGGCAAGGCAGGGCGTAAGTATGTGCCCTACATCTTCTCGCTGTTCATGTTCATCCTGTTCGCCAACCTGCTGGGCTTGCTGCCCATCGGCGTTGTCGGCCTGCACCCGTTCACCTTCACCAGCCACTTCACCGTGACCGGCGTCCTCGCGATCATCAGCTTCGCGATTGTTCTGATCGTTGGTTTCTGGAAGCATGGTTTCCATTTCTTCAGCCTGTTCGTGCCGCACGGTACGCCGCTGCCGATGATCCCGATCATTTTCCCGATCGAGCTGATCTCGTTCCTTGTGCGTCCTTTCAGCCTCGCTCTGCGACTGTTCGTTGCGATGATGGCAGGCCACGTATTGCTCAAGGTTCTGTCGAGCTTCGTGATCGACGGTACCAATGCCGGACCCGAATTTGCCGCACTGGTCGGTATTCCCAGCTTCATCCTGATGATCGGCATCAGCGCGCTGGAAATTCTGGTCGCAGGCATTCAGGCCTATGTTTTTGCGCTATTGACGTCGCTGTACATCAATGACGCCGAGAATCTTCACTAAATTACTGATTAACATTATCAAATTTTCCTAAGGAGTTAGTACAATGGATCCAGCAGCAGCAAAGCTCATCGGCGCAGGTCTCGCAGCTATCGGTGCCGGCATGGCCGCTATCGGTGTGGGTAACGTGTTCGGTTCGTTCCTCGAAAGCGCTCTGCGTAACCCGGGCGCAGCAGACGGCCAGCAGGGCCGCCTGTTCATCGGCTTCGCGGCTGCCGAACTTCTCGGCCTGCTGTCGTTCGTCGTCGCGATGATCCTGATCTTCGTCGCCTAACATATCTGTCGCAGGGCCGGGCGGTTACAGCCGTTCCGGCCCCGTGATGTATTTGCCGTTCTCATAAGCGTCAGGATTTGATCCTATGCCCCAGATAGCTCAGATAATGGAAACCTATTCCAGCCAGATTTTCTGGTTGCTGGTGACCTTTGGGTTTGTCTTCTTCGTTGTTGGTCGCGGTATGGTGCCGCGTGTCATGGATACCGTTGCCCAGCGTGACAACCAGATCGCATCCGATCTGGCTGCCGCCGAAGCAGCGCGTGCCAAGGCTGACGAGGAAGAGGAAGCATGGCGCAAGCGTGAGAACGAAAACCGCGCCAACGCGCAGGCTCTCGTTGCCAAGGCAAAGGCTGATGCCGCTGCCAAAAGCGAAAAGAAACTGGCTGCGGCGCAAAAGCGTCTCGACACCAAGCTGGCAACAGCGGAAACCGAGATTGCCGAAGCACGCACGGCGGCGCTGACCGAAGTCGAAAGTGTCGCTGCCGAGGCTGCGCAAGACATCGTCAAGCAATTGGCCGGTGTCAAAGTGACCGCAGCCAGCGCCAAATCGGCAGTCAAGAAGGCGATGACCCATGCATAATGCACTGATGATCCTCGCTGGCAGTGCCGAAGGTGCTGCGCCCAAAGGTCCGACATTGTGGGGCATGGAGCCTTACGTGATCGTATCCGTGGCGATGCTCGTCCTGATCCTGATCATGGTGTGGAAGAAGGTTCCTAGCCTGATTACCGGTGGTCTGGACGCAAAGATCGCGGAAATCCGCCAGCAGCTGGACGAAGCGAAGTCGCTCCGCGCCGAGGCAGAGGCTATCCGTAATGAATATGCCGCCAAGATCGCGAATGCTGAAAAAGACGCAGAAGCGATGATGGAGAACGCGCAGAAGGAAGCGGACGCCATTCTCGAAAAGGCGGAAGAAGACAGCAAGGCGATGGTCGCCCGCCGCAAGAAGATGGCGGAAGACAAGATCGCGGCTGCTGAACGTGACGCGGTGCAGGATGTCCGCAACCGTGCCGCTACCGCTGCTGCAGTCGCAGCTCAGGAGCTGATTGCGAAGAAGCATGACGCCGATGCGGACAGCAAGCTTGCCGATCAGGTGATTGCCGGTCTCTGATCGATAATCGCCAACGGAATTTTGAAGAGGCGGTCCAGGCGGGCCGCCTTTTTCGTCTCAGCTGCCTGGAAGCAGGATAACTTTCCCGACCAGTTGACGTGCATCCATCGCTTTGAATGCGTCGCGCCACCGCGACAGCGGCAGGACCCGGTCGATGGCGGGACGTATTTCTCCCGCGCTGGCCATGCGGGCCACTTCATCGGCGATGCGCTGGCCCCTTTCCGGAAAACGGCGCGCATATTCACCTGCACGCACGCCGACCACGCTGAACCCTTTGATCAGCGGGATGTTGGTCGCGATATCGGCGATTCGTCCCCCGGCAAATCCGACCACCAGCAACTTGCCGCCGAAGGCCACGCAGCGTGTGCTTTCGTCGAAAATGTCACCGCCAACCGGGTCGCACACCAGATCGCAAAGCGTGCCGCCGGTAATCTCCGTCACCTGCTCGCGGAAACGGCCTTCGGAATGGATCACCGCATCGGGGGCGTAGAGCTGTGCAATCCGCTCCAGCTTGTCAGGAGAGCCGCTCGCGGCAATGACCTTTGCGCCCATGCTTTTCGCCAGATCGACTGCGGCGAGGGCGACCCCGCCACTGGCTCCATGGACCAGCACCCAATGGTCTGGCTGCAATCCGCCTAGTTCTACCAGTGCCGTGTAAGCGGTATTATATGCAGCACCGAGCGCAGCTGCTGGTTCATAGCCAAGGCCGTCGGGCATCAAACGCAGGCTGCGGACCGGAACGGACGCATATTCGGCAAACCCGCCCGTCTTCGCGCCGCCCATGACGCGGTCACCAACTCTAAAACCGCTATCGGCTTCAGCTTCGATGACATCTCCCGCAAATTCCATACCGGAAGTGAAGGGCGGTTCGGGTTTGAACTGGTACTCGCCCCGCGTCATGAGAAGATCGGGGAAATTCAGCGATGCCGCATGAACTTTGACGAGAACCTCGCCGGGTTTGCGTTCGGGAACTGGCAGTTCAACAAACTCACAGCCCGACAGGTCGGGACTGAGTTTGGCGACCTGAATGGCTTTCACGTTTGAGCCCCCTCTTCTTTAGAGGAGGGGGTCTGGGGGTGGTGGCGGAGCCGCAACGATGCTGGCGCATCGCAACCACCCCTCAATCCCCTCCTTTGAAAAGGAGGGGAAGCGCAACGGTTCGATGCGTTCACCTAGAAATTGTCCTTGCCAGCGCGCAGGGCAGCAAAGGTTTCAACCGGCGTGGTGCCGCCCCATTTGGCCATCAAAGCGACATCATCGGCGCGCAGAAACGGGTTCGTCGCCAACTCGCGCGACAATTGTGTCGGCACAGTCGGCTCGTCCTTGGCGCGTTTGCGTTCGATTTCTCCAACATAGTCGGCCAAAGCGCTGTTTTCGGGATCAGCATGGAGCGCGAATTTGGCATTGGCCGCCGTGTATTCATGTGCGCAATAGAGCATGGTTTCGGGCGGCAAGGCCTTGATCCGCTCCAGGCTGGCCCAGAACTGGTCCGGTGTACCTTCGAACATACGCCCGCATCCCAGTGCAAAAACCGCATCGCCGACAAAGGCAATGCCAGCTTCGGGAATGTGGAATGCAATGTGGCCGTTGGTGTGGCCGCTGACATCAATCACTTCGGCCGTGAACGCGCCGAGTGAGACTGTGTCGCCATGTTGCACGACTTCATCGGGTTTCGCGATACGTTCTACCTCTGCGGGGGCGATCACATGGCAGCCCGTTGCTGCCTTGATCGCCTCATTCCCGCCAGCATGATCCGGGTGCCAATGGGTGTTCCAGATATGGGTGATCGTCCACCCCTTGGTCTCGGCCTGTTTCAGATATTCTGCGCCATCGGGCGTGTCGATACAGGTGGTCTGGCCGCTTGCCGGATCGTGGACGAGGAATCCGTAATTGTCGGACAGGCACGGGAACTGATGAATCTCAAGCATGCATGCAGTGTAGAGCACAGCTCCGGACGAGAAAAGGCCCGCCTTCCGGTTTGGAGGGCGGGCCGTTTTAGTTTGGCTTCAAGCGCCAGCGGTTGCATTCGCAACCTCGGCTATCCTCGCTCTCACGATCAAAGATCGCTTCGCTGCGGGCGGGCCGCTTGGCCCTATGGCTGCCGCGACCTGAATTCGGTCGGCAAGCAGCCGACCGCAAGGCCGACCGGCCGCCCGAGCCTTTGCGAGGAAGCCAAGCGACGCGGACGCGGCGCGCCCGGCGCTTGAGGGACCATAAAGCTCAATCGTTCTTCTTGAGTGCTTCGCCGAGAATGTCGCCGAGCGATGCACCGGAG
>JAHDDJ010000333.1 GCA_020629385.1 Erythrobacter sp. | reverse complement strand
ACCAATGTGGTGTTCGATGTATTCGACTGGCTGCGCGCCCGGCGCGATGCTGCGGTGGAAGCGGGGATTGAACGCGGCAATATCATCCTCGATCCGGGTATCGGTTTCGGCAAGACACTGGCGGAAAATCTGGCTTTGCTGAACGCGCTGCCTTTGTTCCATGCGCTGGGGCAGCCTCTGCTGCTCGGGGCGAGCCGCAAGCGGATGATCGGAGCGCTGTCCAACGAGGCGCCGGTCGAAGAGCGGCTGGGTGGCAGTATTGCGCTTACGGTGGCGGGGATGCAGGCTGGTGTGCAATTGCACCGCGTGCATGATGTCGCCCCTGCGGTTCAGGCGCGCAATGTATGGCGCGGTTTGCGCGATGCGGCGCTGACAGACTTTAGCGAATTGCCGGTGGAAGGCTGATCAACCGGCGGCGCGGATATTGCGGATGAGCTGGCCGAGTGCTTGCTGGATCCACGCTTCGTCGACCTCTTCGAAGTCGGCAGAAATCGGATCGCAGCTGATCGTATAGGCGCTGCGCTCGACCGGTTCCGCGCCAAGGATCGCCAACCCGTCCTTGAGCATCACGGCAATGGCAACGGTGCGCTGGCCGTGGGCTTTCAGGATGAAGCGTTTGAAGCCTGCTTGTCCGCCTTCGGCACCTTCCTCGGCCAGCGTCAGATCGTCGCGGCCCTCGAACGATGCGGTGACCAGCTCGACCAGCCGTTTCAGCTTGGGAGCCTCGTCCCGTGTGAACCGGAACCGTTCGAATTGCGTCTCGTCCACCGTGCCGGAGAACTGGTCGCAGATATCCTTGAAAGCGTTATCACCCATGCCGGATTTCATAGCGCAAGATGGTTAAGGATTTGCTGCGGTTGGTGCTGATTGCGACGGTATTAGAATTCCACGCATGTAACCAATTCGATGCTTGCGGCGAAATGCGCGGTGGAGGGAATGACTATAACAAGGATTTACAATGACCTTCGCCCAAACTCCCTCTACCCGCTTTGCTGCTGTGTTTGCACCATTAGCGATCTTGGCAATTCCTGGTACAGTCTCCGCTCAGGACAGCGACGATTTTGATCCGCAAGGCGGTGTTTATGTTTCTGTGTCGGGCGGTATTACTTCGCCTACCGATTCAATCTTTGAAGGGACGCAGGCCCCTGAAGGCGCGTCGCCCGGTGTCGCTGGTGCACCTGCCAGTGTCGCAGTCGGGTTTGAAGACGATTTTGTTGGCACTGCTGCGATCGGCTACCGCATCCCCACCAAAGTGTTCGGCGTGTTCCAGCCCAGCGTGGAAATCGAATATAGTCGCTCCGAGCCCGGTGTAGAGGAAGGTGCCTTCAACGGCGGCAACCAGACCTTTGGCGGCGATTTTGAAGTGAACACTTTCTCTATCAACTACCAGTCGGACATTCGCTGGTCGGACAAGCAGACAATCATTCCATTTCTGGGCGGCGGTATTGGAATTGCTGATGTCGAAGCGAATGCGACCTATTTCCCCAACAACGGCATCGCAACTGCGCCGACCTTTGCGGTCCGTGATAGTGACACCGCGCTGTCGCTGCAGAGCAATGCCGGTGTGACTTTCGTGATCAACGAAAACTTCGATCTAAATACGCGCGTTCGCTACCAGCGGATCAGCGGCCTCGATCTGGATCGCCGCTTTATCGCGGCCGGCAATGATGCATTCAACGCGCGGCTGAATGGAGATTATGAAACTGTCAGCTTACTGGCCGGCGTGCGTTATCGCTTTTGACAGTTAAAGCGAAAATCCGCCGTCGCTGATGTGCACCGTTCCGGTCACATTGGCGGCGGCGTCGCTCAGTAAATAGCCGATATTGCCCGCTATCTCCTCCGATGTGGCCAGTTTGCCGCGCGGTGTGCCGACGGCCAGCGCAGCCAAAGCCGCCTCGCGACCCTGTTCTTCGACCATCTTTTGGAATGCCTCTCCGGTGTCCCAGATGGCCGTATCCACGCCGCCTGGTGCGATCGCATTCACGCGGATCGAGTCAGCAGCGCTTTCGGCCGCTGCAATCCGCGCCATATGCGATACGCCTGCTTTGGCGACGCCGTAAGCGCCAATGGCGGGTACGGCTTTGTGCCCGGTGATGGACGCGACCAGAACCGCGCTGCCGCCGCCCGACTTCTTCATGGCCCGCAATGCCGTGCGCAATGTCAGAAATGCGCCATCGAGATTGACGCTCATGACTTTGCGCCAGTCCTCGAAACTGTGTTCGGCAAAGGGCGCAAATGCTCCGATGCCCGCATTGACGATGGCGTGGTCTAGGCTGTCCAGATTGGCATCGAGCGAGTTCCAGAAACTCTCGTCACTGACATCAGCAGCGTGCGCCTCGACCTTGCAGCCAAGGTCAAGCGCCGCGAGGCCTGCCTCATCGCGGTCAACAAGAATAAGCGTGCCGATACCATGTGCATCCA
>JAHDDJ010000332.1 GCA_020629385.1 Erythrobacter sp. | reverse complement strand
AGAATGACTTTGTTAACGGCACACCCGACATCAAAATCGGTGACATTGTCGAATTCGGCCAAGACATTGGGTTTAAGAGTTCAACGGAAAACTGCAATTCAACGGGCGGTTCAGGCTATTGGCCACCGGGACCTGGCTGCCCGACAGACGGTTCCAAATCATCGCTATTTACTTCAGCGCCGGTTACTGCTGAAGAAAGTTGTGAGACCGGACTTGGAGCCATCGGATACTTTTCAAACGGTACTTCCATCTACGATTGGAATGATGGTCAAAGCTATAACAACGAACGCGTATGGCAACACACAGCGGCCAACGCAGAGATTCACGATCTGGATATTTGCTTAGGCCACGCCGCACGCGGCGACTATCATCATCACAATTACTCCGCGTGTTTAGCAGACCAACTTGGTGATGTGGGTGATGGTCATTCACCCTCATATGGGCAAGCAGCTGACGGCTATCCCGTTCATGGGCCATGGCATGACGCCAACACCTTAGTGATCAGCAGTTGGCAAACCAGAGACTACAGCTCAACTGGTTCAGTCACCGGTTGTGGCGAAGTCGGCGCTCGCACGTGCCTACTTGTCGATCAATACGATATCACCAAGGGAACGGTATCCACAAACAACACAGGTCCTGATACCGATGAGTTCATAACCAGCCTATCTAAAAACCCTATTGCGGCAGTGTCCGGTTTGTACTTCCAGGACTATTACCATGATGCATCTGTGACTTCATTAGGCGGTGCGTATCTTGATAAACATAATGGACACGATCATGGTGAACTCGGATACCACTACCATCTGACCATTACACAAAATGATGATGGAACTTTCACCCCGGCTTTTCCATTTACGTTCGGTCCAACATTTAAAGGTGAACTGAATGAACACGCCTTAAGGTCTTGCGGTAGCACCAGCCAATCAGCTGGCAGTGGTGGCAATGGAATGGGAATGCCACCGGGTTTTAGCGAAGCAGCAGGTAAATTAAATGTCAGTGTGGAAGCGCTTATGGAGGCACTAGGAGGCCCTGGGCAACGACCTGATTTCGAATCCGCTGCGGCCAAACTTGGTTTAGATGAAGACGCACTAAGAGACGCTTTGCCAATGCCTCCAAACCAATGAGCCGGTGGAATACCAGTGCACGCAAGTTTAACTGTACTAAATGAAAAACCTCACAAGTAACTCAGCCCATCGCGCTCCGCACACCAGTTAGCGAGAACATCCATCACTCGCCGATTGCAATCGTCTTCAAAACTATTGCCGGCGCGTATCGCGGCATACCAAGGAATACTGATGCCACCCTTACCGACTTGGGCGGCGACTATTCGACCATTTTTGACGGCGCTGGAAATCGCCCAACTGGCAAGTACAGAAGTTCCCAGTCCCGCCGCCACGAGTTCCACAATCGCTTCTGGCACTTCAACGGTTTCACTCCAGTTCGGATAGGAATTGCTGGGTCTGAACAGTCGCGCGTACTCACGATCAGGTGCAGGTTCTCGGGTGTAGGTGATGAAGTGTTCACCCACAACATCGGCACCTTCGATAATGGTTTTATTTGCCAAACGGTGCTCGGGTGGCATGATGAAACTTAACGGGTCATGAAACAGGCACTGCAGCTCTACCCCCGCTCGATTGAACTCGCCTGACACAATGATCAAGTCGACCGTGCGTTCATGCAAATTGGCCAGCGTATCGCGCGACGCTGACGCCACGACTTCAATTCCGAAGTCTGGCTCCTCTTCCTTCAGGCGACGAAGAAACGCAGGTAACCAGTGGTACGCACTGTAAGACTCAACCGATACGCGAACCACGTGACGAACACCGCGCGCCATCCTGCGCACATCCTCTTCGGCCCTGACTTGTTCTGCGATCAGGCGTCGAGCGACTTGAGCGAGATAATTAACCGCAGGCGTGGGCTGCAGACGTTTGCGAATGCGTAGAAACAGTGGCACATCTAACCGTCGTTCCACTTCACGAATGCGATGTGACAGCGCTGACGGCGTGATACCCAACCGCTGTGCGGCCTCGGTGACTCTCGGCACCTCAGCCAACACCGCAATCATCTCCAAGTGACGGGCGTCGAGCTTAGGCCGCGTGGTCATAGTGCATAACCTGAAAATAATTCATCAAATACTGAAAACTATGTGATTGATATTCAGCAGACTATCATGGATGCTCAAGCAAACACCCGTGGCAGGATTGCTTTCATGGCCTCATCGCCAGCCACCAGGCGAAACTGGCAAGCGGAACTGAGAGAGGCTCATTTGATCCTTAAAACGGCATGGTATGGCGAATGGAATGAGACCGGCTAATGGTAAAACGAAGCCGACGACGAGCGGATGCCACGGACTCGCCCGCACCGCAGATTCCCACACGCTTTCAAGGTGGTCGTTTTAAGCCACTCACCGGCGACGATTGTC
>JAHDDJ010000331.1 GCA_020629385.1 Erythrobacter sp. | reverse complement strand
TCGCCGCCGCCTCAAATCGACCTATTTTTCGCTGACATCGCAGGATTTCGATGCCGCGCTGCGCCGCGAGCTTGGCCAGAATACAATCCATGTAAAACGCCGCGTGGCTTCGCTTGATGCTGGCGGTGTGACACTGGAAAACGGGCAGCGGATATCGGCGCGCACCGTGATTGACTGTCGCGGCCCTGCGCCCAGCGCGCATCTGACCGGCGGCTGGCAGATTTTCATGGGTCGCCACATGCGCACGCATAAGCCGCACAAGGTGGACAAGCCGGTGGTCATGGATGCCCGTGTTGACCAGCACGGCGCGTATCGCTTTGTCTATGTTCTGCCGCTCGGCGCAAATGACCTGTTCATCGAGGATACCTATTACGCCGACGATCCGGTATTGAACCGCAGCGCGCTTTCTTCGCGGATTGATCAATATTGCAACCAGCACGGCTTTCATGGCGACATCCTTGGCGGGGAAACAGGCATCCTTCCGGTAATTACAGGCGGCGATTTTGCCGCTTTCCAGAACGAGAACCGCATTGAGGGCGTTGGATGCGCTGGCGCTAGAGGCGGCTTCGCCCACCCGCTTACCAGCTACACCGTTCCCTTTGCGGTGCAGACTGCGCTGGCGGTGGCCCGCGATGCCGAATTGCCTGGCGAACAACTCGCCGCCTTGCTGGAAACACAGGCGCGCCGCCACTGGGCACGCACCAAATTTTACCGCCGTTTGGGCAGCATGCTGTTCGGCGCGGCAAAACCCGGGGAACGATATCGCGTGTTCGAGCGCTTCTATCGTCTACCCGAAGGGCTCATCGAGCGCTTTTATGCCGGACAATCGAGTTTCGGTGACAAGGCGCGCGTCCTGATCGGGAGACCACCCGTATCTGTCTTCAAAGCCATTGGTGCTTTGACAGGCAAAGGCGCCCCGTTGGTGGCGCAAAAGGAGAAAATTGGATGAGCAGCACGGTTGCATCCGGCGATAGCGCCACGCTCGATATGTCCGTTGGCGCGGAGCAAACTGTTGCTGAGACAGTCACATCGGGTGGCAAAACTGCCTGCGTGATCGGGTCCGGCTTTGGCGGCATGGCCTTGGCGATCCGCTTGCAGTCGGCTGGCATCCAGACCACCGTTATCGAAGCGCGCGACAAGCCCGGCGGCCGCGCTTATTTCTGGGAAAAAGACGGCTTTATTTTCGACGGCGGCCCTACGGTGGTCACCGATCCGCCATGCCTTGAAGAGCTATGGCAACTGACCGGCCACGACATGAAAGACGATGTCGAGCTGATGAAAGTCATGCCGTTTTACCGCCTCAACTGGCCGGACGGACACAATTTCGATTATTCGAATGACGAGGCATCGCTCAACGCCGAGATTGCCAAGCTGAATCCGGAAGACGTCGATGGCTACCGCCGTTTCCTCGACTATTCTGCGGGCGTATACGAGGAAGGCTATGTCAAGCTGGGCACCGTGCCGTTTCTCGATTTCAAATCCATGCTCAAAGCCGCGCCTGCGCTCGCAAAAAAGCAGGCATGGCGCAGCGTCTATTCGATCGTTTCAAAGTTCATCAAGAACGAGAAAATCCGCGAGGCTTTGAGCTTCCACACGCTGCTGGTGGGCGGCAATCCGTTCAAGACCAGCGCGATTTACACGCTGATCCACAAGCTGGAAAAAGACGGCGGTGTGTGGTGGACGCGCGGCGGCACCAACCGCCTGATTGCGGGCATGATCCGCCATTTCGAGCGTCTCGGCGGCACAATGATGATCGGTGATGCGGTCACGCAGGTCCATACGCTCGGCAACAAAGCCACAGAAGTGGAAACCGAAAGCGGCTTCAAACAGCGCTTCGACGCGGTAGCCAGCAATGGCGACATCATGCATTCCTACCGCGACCTGCTATCCGGCAGCCCACGCGGCAAGGCCTACGCCAAAACGCTGTCGCGCAAGAAATTCAGCCCCGGCCTTTTCGTGGTCCATTTCGGGCTGGAGGGCACCTGGCCGGGCATTCCGCATCACATGATCCTGTTCGGTCCGCGCTATAAGGGTTTGCTGGAAGACATTTACGATCACGGCGTCCTGCCGCAGGATTTCAGCATCTATCTGCACCACCCGACGGTGACCGATCCGAGCATGGCACCCAAAGGCAAGAGCACCTTCTACGCGCTGGTGCCGGTCGCCCATATGGGCAAGCTGGCGGTCGACTGGGACGAAGTCGGACCAAAGCTGGAAAAGCGCATTCTCGACGAGGTTGGCCGCCGCCTGATCCCCGATATTCACGACCGGATCGTGACCAGTTTCCACTACGCACCCAAGGATTTCGCGCAGGATCTGAACGCCCATCTGGGCAGCGCCTTCAGCCTCGAACCAGTCCTGACCCAAAGCGCATGGTTCCGCGGCCATAACCGCGACGATGTGATCGAGAATTTCTATCTCACCGGCGC
>JAHDDJ010000024.1 GCA_020629385.1 Erythrobacter sp. | reverse complement strand
CTACACTGTTCAACCGTCTGGTGGGCAAAAAGCTCGCCCTCGTCGACGATCAGCCGGGTGTTACGCGGGACCGTCGTTCGGGCGATGCGGAAATTGCCGGTCTGAGATTCACCGTGGTCGATACCGCGGGCTGGGAAGATGATGATCCGGAAAGTTTGCCGGGCCGGATGCGCAAGCAGACCGAAGTCAGCCTTGTCGGTGCAGATGCAGCGATGATGGTCATCGATGCCCGTGCAGGTGTGACCACCCTGGACGAGGAAATTGCCCTGTGGCTGCGCAGCCAGAAGGTGCCCGTGGTGATGGTTTGCAACAAGGCCGAGGGCAAATCGGCCGAGCCGGGCATTTATGAAAGCTATGCCTTGGGCTTTGGAGATCCGGTGCCTGTGTCTGCTGAGCACGGCGAAGGCATTGCCGATCTGTTTGGCGCTTTGTGGCCGATCATCGGAGACAGCGAAGCGCGCATTGAAGCGGAAGAGAAAGCCGCCGCCGAAGTCAAAGCGGCAGAGCGGCAGAAAGCCATCGACGCTGCTGACGAGGCAGGCGAAGTCTTCGAAGAAACTTTCGATGATATGGAAGGCCCGATGAAACTGGCCATCGTCGGGCGTCCCAATGCGGGCAAGAGCACGCTTATCAACCGTCTGCTGGGCGAAGATCGCCTCCTCACTGGCCCCGAAGCCGGGATCACGCGCGATTCCATTGCCGTTGACTGGCAATGGACCGATCCGGAAAATGGCGAGCTTCGCGACATCCGGCTGATTGACACCGCAGGTATGCGCAAGAAAGCCAAAGTAACCGAAAAGCTCGAACGTATGGCCGTGAGCGACGCGCGTCACGCGATCGACTTTGCCGAAGTGGTCGTGCTGCTGCTTGATGCAACCAAGGGGCTCGAGCATCAGGATCTCAAAATTGCGGATATGGTGCTGCAGGAAGGGCGCGCCTTGATGATCGCGATCAACAAATGGGATGTGGCCGAAAACGCCTCCAGCCTGTTCAACGGTATTCGCGAGGCTTTGAACGAGGGGCTGTCACAAGTCCGCGGCCTGCCGCTGTTTGCCGTGTCGGCCAAGACCGGCAAGGGCCTCGACACCATGCTCAAGGCCGCATTCGAAATCCGCGCAAGCTGGTCACGCCGCGTCCCGACCGCCGCGCTCAACCGCTGGTTCGACGATGCCTTGCTGAACAATCCGCCTCCTGCCCCCAAGGGTAAGCGGATCAAGCTTCGTTACATTACACAGGTCGGCACCCGCCCACCGCGCTTCGTGATATTCGGCACGCGGCTGGACATGCTTCCCACCAGCTATGAACGCTATCTCGTCAACGGACTGCGCAAGAATCTTGGCTTCGACGCCGTGCCGGTACGGATCGGGATGAAGAGCCCGAAAAACCCGTACCACATCCGCCAGCAGGCTAGTAAGCAGGAACGGACGCGGTATTAGGCCGTCGCTGCTTTCCGGCGTCTCGCAGCGATAAGACCCAATCCCAAGCCGAAGAGCACCATCATGCCCGGCGCAGGAACGGGTGTCGGGTTTTGGCCGAAAATCGGCAGGTTCCATGATCCGGTAAATCGAATGTTTCCATCTTGAAGCGCGCCGACCGGAGTTCCCCCGAGAAATTCGGAACCATTGAAGTTGAAGATCGTGGTCGGGATACGTCCTTCTGTTGCGCTGAGCCCGGTCAGGGCCGTGCCGGAATTTGACGGAAACAGATCGACAATGTTCGCGGTGAAGAGCCTGTCGGTGGCGATATCATAGGCCAGAAACGGAAAATCGAAGAACCCGATACCGAACAAGTCCGTGGTCGCACCAGATGTGCCGTCTCTTAGCAATCCCAAGGAATAGCTGTCAGCGTTGGCGTCATAGACAATATTCAGATTGCCGTCGGTGCCATAAGTGCCTGTGTCGGCAATTCCACCATTGCCGTAAAAATTGCCGAAACTTCCGGTTCCCGGAAATTGGTCCAACTGTTCAGGACGAGGCCCGATCTGGAAACTGTAAATTCCGTCCGCAGATTGCGGAACAATACCATCTGCGATGGCCTGTCCCGTGGGAACAATCGTATCAAACCCGATGATGATCGCATCACCCGTATTGAAGGGATAGTCAGGAATTGGGCCTGTATAGGGTACGACGCTTCCGTCACTACCGCGAACCACAATATTGTCCGTGATCGAACTGGTCACGGTGCCGTTGAACTCGACCCGAACTACGCGGTAATCGTCACTTGGCGGAATCACGTTCGCAGCAAGCGAGGCTGGCAATACTGCTAACGACAAAGCGATCAGCGTTTGGACAAGTTTCATGATACGCACCCCTTTATGGAGTGCGGGACTAACGAGTTCGAAACTAACGGTTAACTCTCATGCCTGACATGTCCCAATGTGGAGCAAATCAGGCGGCGCGCATCACCCCTCACCCTCGCCGGCCGGGCGGCATTGCAGCTGAACATAGTTTTCCAGCCCCATGCGTTCGATCATGTCGAATTGGGTTTCGAGGAAGTCGACATGCTCTTCTTCGGCAGAGAGTATGCTCGCAAACAGATCGCGGCTGACATAATCGCGCACGCTCTCGCAATATTCGACAGCGTCTTTCAGCAGCGGGATCGCGTCATGCTCAACCGCAAGGTCGGCCTTGAGGATTTCCTCGACATTTTCGCCCACGCGCAGTTTGTGGATCGCCTGGAAATTGGGCAGCCCGTTCAGGAATAGGATACGCTCTGCCAGCTGGTCGGCATGTTTCATCTCGTCGATGGATTCGTGCCGCTCGTACTCGGCCAGTTTGGACATGCCCCAATCGTCCAGCACCCGATAGTGCAGCCAGTACTGGTTGATCGCAGTCAGCTCGTTGGTGAGCGCCTTGTTCAAAAACTCGATGACTTTTGCGTCGCCCTTCATGGCGTATCTCCTGATTGGTGGTCTGGCCGCGCTTATGCGTTCAGCCAATCAGATTTGGCAAGTCAAAAAGTCGAAAAAATGGCGGAATTCCGCCACTTGCGAGTGATTTGCACTATCGGAAAATTACTCGGCGTAAACCGGCATAAGAGCCATTTCGCGCTCTTCTTCGACAATGGCGTTCGCTTCTTCCAGACATTGCCCGCAATTGGGGCGCTTGCCCATCGCTGCATAAACCGCCTCTGCATCGCCCTGCGTTTTGCACGCAGCAAGGCGCAAATCTGTCTCGCGAATGGCATTGCATATGCAGGTGTACAAAGCAGCGAACTCCCGTCGATTCGAGCTATCTTCTAATGCGACTTATTCTCAATAGCAAGCTTATTGCGAACGTTTCGCACAAAAAACCGCCCTCCCCTTTCGGGAAGAGCGGCTTCGCTGTTGTTCGATACTATC
This sequence comes from Erythrobacter sp., assembly GCA_020629385.1. GTDB lineage: Bacteria > Pseudomonadota > Alphaproteobacteria > Sphingomonadales > Sphingomonadaceae > Pontixanthobacter. The sequence goes on along the minus strand of JAHDDJ010000024.1, from coordinate 12,038 downwards.
GAAGATGCCGGATTAGCGCGCCGCCATCCGCACATTGCGATCAAGTGCGCCCGGTAGCGGAGCATTTGCCGCCCAGGTGATACAACCCTGATTGCGTGATTTCACGTTCGAACACATGCTGGCTGCACTCGCACGCTGGAAACCGCCTGCCGATACGCGATGGTAAATCTTGCCGCGAACACGCGCTTTGGTGATGACCATCTCGTAATTTGCCAGCTCGGGATAGCGCTTGAGGTAGATACCCCATGCCCGCTTGGCCGAAGCCTCGCTGGAGAACGAGCCGAGCTGGACCAGATGGTCGCCAGTGTTGGCGACGCGGCTAGATGCTGACGCCTCAGAAGCAACGAAACCGGCCGGAGCTTTGGAGGATGCATTGGCCGATGGCCGCGACGGAACTTTCTGCACAACCGGGTTCGAGACAAAGGTCACGCCATTCGAAGCAACCGCCGGTGCGACTGGCGCCGCAGCAGAAGTGTTGCCCGCGGTGAACGCGCTTTCAAACGATTTCGGCTGCGGCTGCGCTGCAGGACGCGGCTGGGGAACATCGAGGTTCGCCGCAAGCGCTTCTGCCTGGGTTGGCTGGCCAAGAGGTGGCAATTCCAGTGATCCGGAAGGCGCTGCCATTGTCGGAAGCGGTGCCGCGACCGGTGCTGCAACAGGCTCTGCCGCCGCAAATTGCACATCGCGAGCGAAATTCGATAGTGCGAGCATCGCTGGCTGACCGCTATCGCCGACCAGCGGAACATTCAGCAGATTGGCGACACGGGCCTGATGGTTTTCAGGAGCCGCAGTGGCCGCCCATTCACTCATCCGGTCGCCCAGCTTGTCTGCCGGAACATCTTCAGCCGCCATCAGACGGGCCGCGCGCCAATTGCCCAGCAGAGCATAGGAATAGGCGAGGTTCTGACGCACTTTCGGCGTGGCTTGTCCACTACGCAGCGCATTGCCGAGAACATGGACACCCTGTTGCGGCTGACCTGCCAGCGACAGCGCGAGACCAAGATCGGAAGCATCAATCGAATTGCGATTGGCGTTGAGAGCTTTCACAGCAGCGCCATATTGACCTGCCGCAATCTCTGCCAATGCATAGCTAAGTGCCGTACGCCCGCTGGTATCGCCCAATTCCATCGCGTCTTTGAAGCTTGTTGCTGCCGACTGGAAACGCCCTGCTTCCATATAGACAGCACCAAGCATAGCCCGGTAACCGGCGTTACGCGGCTCTGCCAGAACGGTCTGTTCAGCGTGCGAAATGGCCTGAGTGGTCTTGCCTTTGTTCAGGGCGACCTGCGCCTTGCTCGCGGAAAGATCAGCCGGAGCTGCTGCAGTTGTCGTGCAACCGGCCAGCGCGGTCGATGCGAGAGCCGTGCTTACGGCCAGCATGATAGCGCGGTTATTGTTGGCGATCTTTGGCATAGTTATTTCCTTGGTTAGTCCGAGGTTTTCGCTTGCTTGGCGAGGGCGTTTACGTCGGACATTTTGCCCAACATCTGATCGAGTGCATCGGTCACCATTTGCTGCGCGCTTTTGTTGCGCAGAGTGCAGGCGAGCCGAAGCTTGAGATGACGTTCCGCGTCGAGACGCAGTGTGAATGCCGCGCGTTTGCCGCGTGCAAGCGCCGAACGGCGTTTGCGCGGTGCACGCGCCGGAGCAACAGTTGGAGCGGATTCCACCGGTTGAGGCTGGGCAACAGCTTCGACCTTTGCCTTCTGAACAGGAACTTCTGCCACTTTCTCGGCAATGGCTTCCTGCTGTTCGACAACAACCGGCTTTTTCGCGGTTTGCGCTGCAAGTTTTGCCTGGGTTGCCTCGTCGTTACGTTTTGCCTCGGCGTCCGCTTCCGGATTGGCAGGTTCTGGCGTGAGTTGCAGAAGCGTGCCGTCCTTATGCGGCTCGTCCTCGTCACCCATGTCATTCCAGCCGAGATCTTCGAGATTATGCGCCGCAGCGCCGTCGGTAGGCATCACCGCGACTTGCGGACGCATGGCTGGCTTGGCGCCGCCTTTGCGAGCCAGAAGCCCCGAGCTGAGAGATGCGAAATTTGTATCGTTCATTATATTTTTCCCCGTGTGTGACCCTTCAGTAATCGCTTACTGAGCCACCCGGCGGCCGAAGCCTCCGGCGGGGCGGTGCGCAGGGGCTACCTGCGAGACGGAACCAGGTGCCGCGAACACAGTGCGGCGGAAATTCTTTTCGAGACGGTCGGCCATGTAGTTCCACAGCGCGGTAACTTCGGCAGCGCTGCGGCTTTCAGGATCGACTTCCATCACGGTGCGGCCATCGATCATCGAGGCAGCAAAATCGGTGCGATGGTGAAGTGTAATCGGGGCTACGGTGCCGTGCTGCGACAAAGCGACAGCGGCTTCCGATGTAATCTTGGCCTTGGGTGTTGCGGCGTTGACCACAAACACCAGTGGCTTGCCAGCGCGTTCACACAGATCGACAGTCGCGCCCACGGCACGCAAATCATGCGGGCTTGGACGCGTTGGAACGACAATCAGCTCGGCAACGCCGATAACCGACTGGATCGCCATGGTAATGGCAGGCGGTGTATCGATAACAGCCAGTTTGAAGCCTTGCTGGCGCAAAACCTGCAGATCGCTGGCGAGACGCGCAACGGTTGTTTGCGCAAATGCGGGGTATTCCGCTTCACGTTCGTTCCACCAATCGGCAAGCGAACCTTGCGGATCGATGTCGATCAATACGACCGGGCCAGCGCCGGCGCGCTGCGCCTGAACTGCCAGATGTCCTGAAAGCGTGGTCTTGCCCGATCCACCCTTTTGCGATGCTAGTGCCAGTACGCGCAAGGTCTGGTCCCCCTGAAATCCGTGTTTACAAGCCGCCCAAATGCGGTTCGGTGACTGAATTCGCAGGATACCCCTAATTTTGAGTTAACGAGGCTTCCGTGACATAACGAAATTTGCAGCTGTCGTGACGTCACTAAGGCGTGAAAGGGGCAAAAGCCTATGGAAACTGTTTGCTAACGCCTTGTTCACTATACATTGCACAACATTCGCCAGTCTGCTTGGCTGCGCGAAGCCACAGGAAGATTTTAAGGGTCTGACCGGAACGATGAAAAGATCACGTCTAATTTGCATGGCAGCAGCAATGGCTACCTTCAGCTGGGCTGCGCCTGCCGCCGCCGATCTGGAGCGCGGCTATGCTGCGTGGGAACGGGGCGACTATTCATCCGCAGTCCGCGAGTGGCGCGATCTTGCCAATAAAGGCGATCCCGATGCGCAGTTCAACATGGCTCAGGCGTATCGTCTGGGGCGCGGCGTAGAGCAGAATGACGCGCAGGCCGAAGTGTTGATGGCGAAAGCCGCCGCGCAAGGTCACATCCGCGCGATCGATACTTACGGATTGCTGTTGTTCCAAAGCGGCCGCCGCGAAGAAGCCATGCCTTATGTCATTGCTTCTGCCGAACGCGGCAATCCGCGCGCGCAATATCTGCTGGGTATCGGCCATTTCAACGGCGATCTGGTGGAGAAAAACTGGGTGCGCGCTTATGCGCTGATGACACTGTCCAATGCCGCCGGGTTTGCACCTTCCAAGGCAGGCATTGCCCAGATGGACGATTTCATCCCGCTGGATCAACGGCAGCAGGCACAGGTTCTTGCAGTCAAACTGAAACAGGATGCCGATGCAAAACTGTCATCCCAGGTCGCAGCAAGCGAATTGTCTGTGGGTTCTCAGCTTGGCGGCGCACGGCCACCGCGCCAAGCCAGCGCAGCGCCGCGCACTGCGCCTCTGCCAAGCAGCGCCACGCGCATTCCTGAACCCATAGCCCGTGCCACAGTACCGCCATCGGTCGCAGCCGCCCGGGCCGCGATTGCCGAAGCCACGCGGGTGACCGGCACGGAAAGTCCTGCGAATGCGGGTGCGGATTTTGCCCGGAATGACGCAACACCACCAGCAACACAGCGGGTTCCAACACGACAGCCTCGCGCAACACGTCCAGCTCCGGCTCCTTCACGCGCGGCACCTAGCCGTGCCGCCAGCGCAGACGGCCCATGGCGTGTACAGCTTGGCGCATTCTCCGTCCGCTCCAATGCAGACCGTCTTTGGTCACGCGTGTCGGGCAAAGCTGCACTGTCGGGCAAAAAGAAGTTCGTTGTTCCGGCAGGCCGCGTTGTGAAACTGCAAGCTGGCGGCTTCCCCAGCCGGTCGAGCGCACAAAACGCGTGTAACGCGCTGAAGCGCGGCGGACAGGATTGTTTGGTTACGCGTTAAACGCACAGTTTCTGTTTTACTGGCTCGTTTGGACTGCTAACTCCTCATCCAAGGGGAGGACAGTATGACCGCAACACAAACGCCTGATACAGAACAAGCCGCACCAGATCAGGTCGCGCCGGTCGCTGCGAGCGGCAATCGTATCGCGAGCCTTGATCTTATTCGCGGGATCGCGGTGCTCGGCATTCTGGCAGCGAACATTGTCGCCTTTGGCCAGCCATTTGCAGCTTATATGTATCCCGCTGCTTTCGTCACCCCGGCCGACGATCCTGGCGGTGTCATGTGGATTACGCAGTTCGTCCTGATCGACAACAAGATGCGCGGCCTGTTCACGCTGTTATTCGGTGCGGGCATGTTTCTGTTTATGGAGAAAGCTTGGGCCAAAGACGCGACCCGCTGGCTACAGGCCCGCAGGCTGTTCTGGTTGATGCTGTTCGGTTTGGTGCATTTCTTCCTGCTGTGGCGCGGGGATATCCTGTTTCTTTACAGCATTGCCGGTTTTGTCGCGCTGGGCGCTCTGCGCTGGAAAGCCAAAACCCAGCTGGTGACCGGTCTGCTCGGTTATATCGCGGGCGCAATCATGTTTATCGGCTTCATGGGACCGACCTATTTTGTCGCCGACACAGAATTCGGTGATACAGCAGCCTTTGCGGAAATGCGCGAAGGCCTGGAAGAAGGCAAAGTGCAGGAGCTGGAAGACGCAGCGGTCGAAACGGAGATTCTGCAGAACGGCACTTACGCCGATTTTGTTCAGCACAACTTCCAGCAGCACGCCTCGGATCTCGGTTTCATGCTGTTCATGTTTTTCTTCGAGACGTTGCCTCTGATGCTGGTCGGCATGGGGCTGTACCGCAAGGGTTTGTTCAGCGGCGGTTTCGATCAAGCCAAACAGCGCAAATGGGGCTGGATCGGCGTCATAGTCGGCAGCGCACTTACGCTGCCTATAGCGCTGTGGGCGAAATCGACCGGCTTTTCCTATTACGGCACTCTGACAGCGTTTGTGGGCTTTGCCGGATTGACAGTTTTGCCGGTGACATTGGGCTTGGCCGCCCTGCTCGCCTCTTACGGCGCCAATGCGAAGGGCTGGCTGGCAGACCGTCTGTCCGCTGCTGGTAGAGCCGCCTTCACCAACTACCTCGGTACGTCCGCGCTGATGGTGCTGGTCTTCCATCCATGGGCCGGAGGTCTGTTCGGCGATCTCAATCGCGCGCAGCTTTATCTGGTTGTGCTGCTCACTTGGGCGGTCATGCTGCTCTGGTCCAAGCCCTGGCTTGAACGATATCGCTATGGCCCGCTGGAATGGCTGTGGCGCTGCCTGACCTATGGGAAGCTGTTCCCGCTCAAACGCTGAGGCGGTTCAACCTTCTATGATCACGCCGCCCTTGATAATTGTGGTTGCCCGGCCCTGTGTCGGTTGACCGTCAAACGGCGTGTTGCCTGCGGTGGCGGCCATCTTGGCAGTATTCACAATCCAAGGCTTGTCTGCATCGACGATGCACAGATCGGCCTCGCAGCCTTTGCGCACCTGACCGGCGTTGACGCCAAGCAAATATGCTGGCCCTGTCGCAAGACATTCAAACGCACGCGTCAGATCGATGACACCATCGCGCACCAGACCAAGCGTCATAGCTAGCAATGTTTCTGCCCCGGCCATGCCCGGCTCTGCATCGGAGAATGGCAAGCGCTTGTCTTCCGGACCGCGCGGGTCATGGCCAGACGCGATGACATCAATCGTCCCGTCGGCAATGGCAGCAATCACCGCTTGCCGGTCACTTTCTTTTCGCAAAGGCGGGGACAGCCGCGCAAAGGTGCGAAACTCCGCTGTTGCCAGATCGGACAGCATGAAATGTGCAGGCGTGACACCAGCCGTCACAGCCACACCGCGCTTCTTCGCCGCTGCCACCAGATCGATGGAAGCCTGCGTCGTAATTTGCCGCAGATGCAGACGCGCGCCGGCCATTTCAGCCAAAGCAATATCGCGCGCCACTGCCAGCGCCTCTGCCTCTGCCGGTGCGCTGGGGAGGCCCAATCGCGTCGCCATATCGCCAGCCGTGGCTGCCGCGCTGCCGCTCAGCCCGCTATCTTCCGCATGGCTGACGACCACCAGATCGAGCATCGCGGCATATTGCAACAGGCGCAGCATCGCGCCTGAATCGGCAATCCATTGCCGTCCGGTCGCAACACCGCGCGCTCCGGCCTGTTTCATCAAGCCTATTTCGGCAAGTTCTCGGCCCTCAAGCCCTTTCGTAGCTGCAGCCAAGGGATGCACCCACAAATCGGGTTTGCCGCTTTGGGCAACCAGCTTTACCCGCGATGGGTAATCGAGCGGCGGATTCTGGTCGGGCATGACCGCTGCACGGGTGATCCCGCCAAAATGGAATGCAGGCTTATCAACCGCGAAAACGCCGAAATCGACCAGGCCCGGCGTGATATATTTGCCCTTGGCATCGATAGTCTGATCGCCATCTTCCGGCGCGACATCGCCAACTGCAACTATCAGCCCGTCAACACAACGGACATTGCCCTTTGCAACACCATCGGGCGTGACAATCTGGCCATTCACAAGTGTCAGGGGCGCTTGCTGTTTCATGCCCAGCGCTCCTCTGCCTTGGCCCAGCCTGGAATGCCTCTGGCGGACCGTGTGAGAATATCGAGCGCCGCCATGCGGATCGCCACGCCCATTTCCACCTGCCGCGTGATGATCGACCGGTCGAGCATGTCGGCAACCTCGCTGTCGATTTCAACGCCCCGGTTCATCGGGCCGGGATGCATCACCAGCGCGTCAGGTGCTGCGCGTTCGAGCCGTTCCCGGGTAAGTCCGAACAGGTGGTGATATTCGCGGGCAGAGGGAATGAATTGCCCTTCCATCCGTTCGGTCTGCAACCGCAGCATCATCACCACGTCTGCGCCGTCCAGTGCTGCATCGAAATCATGGAACGGCTCCGCCCCCATGGCTTCGACTTCGGCAGGCATGAGCGCAGGCGGCGCGCACAGGCGCACAGAAGCACCCAGAGCTGTAAGACAAAGAATATTCGAACGCGCCACGCGGCTATGCAAAATGTCACCGCAGATGGTCACGGTCAGTCCGGTGAAATCATCCGCATTATGGCCGCGTTCGCGCAAGGCATGGCGCAAGGCAAGCGCATCGAGCAGAGCTTGCGTGGGATGTTCATGCTGGCCGTCACCGGCATTGAGAACCGGGCAATCGACTTTGTCCGCAATCAGATCGACCGCCCCGCTCGACCCGTGGCGGATGACAATCGCATCGGCCCGCATCGCGTTCAGCGTGATCGCCGTATCAATCAGCGTTTCACCCTTTTTCACGCTGGATTGCGCCGCATGCATATTGACGACATCCGCGCCAAGCCGCTTGCCGGCAATCTCGAAACTCAGCAGCGTGCGGGTGGAGTTTTCGAAAAATGCATTGATGATCGTCAGACCGGCCAGCGCATCGCTATGCTTGGTCGATTGACGGTTCAGATCGACCCATTGTTCCGCTTCGTCGAGCAGATACAGGATCTCGTGCCGTTCGAGATGGGCAATACCCAGCAGATCGCGATGCGGAAAAGCCAGAGCGCCTGCGGGATAGTCCCGCTTGGTCCCGCTGGCGGCGGACGAAGAGTGCGTCGATGTCATTAAAGCCAAGCCCTTAGTCGAGCCGTGTTGACGGCTCAAGCGGTTTCGACTGGAACATAGGGCAAACTGCCACTAGGTCTGACGAAAGATTGAAATCGGGGCTTAGATTTATGGCATTCGCAGGCAAGGTCTGGAAACTTCTGGTCGGCATCAAGGACGGGCTTAGCCTGCTTTTCCTGTTGCTGTTCTTCTCTCTGCTATTCGGCCTTCTTTCAGCGCGCCCCAGCCCTGCGCAAGTTCGCGATGGCGCTTTACTGCTGGATTTAAGCGGCGTTGTGGTCGAAGAAAAATCGGTCGTCGATCCGCTGCAAGTGTTCATGTCCGGCCAGCAGCCGGTCACCGAGCATACGGCGCGCGAAGTTGTCCATGCACTGGAAGAAGCGGCGACGGATGAACGGATCAATTCGGTCGTACTTGATCTCAGTCGCTTCATCGGCGGCGGCCATGTACATATGCAGGCGATTGCAGAGGCTATCGATGTGGTCCGCAAAGCTGAAAAACCCGTATTTACATACGCCATGGGCTATGCCGATGATGGGCTGATGCTCGCTTCACACGCCAGCGAAGTCTGGCTGAATCCACTGGGTGGTGCAGTTGTTGCAGGCCCGGGTGGCTCGCGCCTCTATTTCGGCGAATTGCTGCAAAACCTCGATATCAACGCGCGGGTCTACAAAGTCGGCACGTATAAGTCGGCGGTCGAGCCGTACATTCTGGACGGAATGTCGGCAGAAGCGCGCGAGAACGCTGAATCGCTGCTCGGCGCGCTGTGGGAAGAATGGCAAGCCAATGTCAAAAAGGCGCGTCCCGATCTCGACATCGATCGCGTGACCAAGAACACCGTGGAATGGGTCGAAGCTTCACAAGGCGATCTGGCCAAGGCCGCTCTGGAAGCCGGTCTGGTCGACAAGCTGGGTACTTATGAAGAATTTGGCGAACGCGTCGCCGAAGTCGCGGGTGAAGACACATTCAACGAAGAACCCGGCGCTTTTGCCCATACCGAACTTGGCCCCTGGCTGGCGGACAAGCCATTCGACAGTGAGGGCGATGCAATCGGAGTCGTAACAATCGCTGGCGTGATCGTCGATGGTATGGAAGGGCCCGGTACGGCTGGCGGTGAACGCATTGCAGGCCTCCTGAACGATGCGCTGGACGATGATTTGAAAGCGCTGGTTGTCCGCGTCGATTCACCCGGCGGTTCGGTTCTCGGGTCGGAAGAAATCCGCCTCGCAATCCTGCGTCACAAAGCCAAAGGCATTCCTATTGTCGTATCGATGGCCAATGTGGCGGCAAGCGGTGGTTATTGGGTCTCCACTCCGGCAGACCGTATTTTCGCTGAACCGGAAACAGTCACGGGTTCAATCGGCATCTTCGCCGTGATTCCCACATTCGAACGGGCCGCCGCCGAATGGGGCGTAAACGGTGACGGAGTTCGCACTACGCCGCTTTCCGGCCAACCCGATCTGGTTGACGGCTTCACGCCGGAGGTTGATGCGATCCTGCAAAGCTCCATCGAAGACGGTTATGCCGATTTCCTGAGCCGTGTGTCCGAAGCCCGCAATCTCACAACGGCCCAGGTCGATGCTATCGGTCAGGGTCGTGTCTGGGATGGCGGTACTGCACGCCAGATCGGTCTGGTTGACCAATATGGCGACATTGACGAGGCGCTTGCCTACGCTGCCGAGAAGGCCGGTCTGGCAGATGGCGAATGGCATGCGAACTATCTCGCTAGCGGTCCCGACCAGTATGATACGCTGCTGCGCGGCCTGCTAGGCGGTGAAAGTGAAGCCAAAGCACCCAAACAGGGTGACATGTTCGCTATGGTCGCCTCGCGTCAGCAGGGCTTGCTACGTCAAGCGCATCAGGATCTTGAGCTACTGCTGGGTACAAAAGGCATGCAGGCTTATTGCCTTGAATGTCCTGTTTCACCGAATGCGGAACTGGCGGCAGAACCGCGCAAAGGCTGGCTTGCCTCAATGCTCGCCAGCTTTGCCAGATAAGTCCTAGCGGGCGGGCGCCAGCTCGATCATCACCTCGTTACGGCGCAGCGGCCCGGGAACCCAAGGCCCGTCATAAAAGGCATAGGTCGGCTCGGCTGCGGCTTCGAGCCCGTTTTTCGCCAGATAGGCGCGCAGCTCGGTTGTATGCTGGTCCAGCGCAGCCATGCCTCCGCGTCCGGAAAACCGTATCGCAGCCACACGCCTTCCAGGAACTTCGAGCAACGTGACCGCCTCATTGTTCGGCGTCGGCAGCGTTTCCATCGTGTATTCTGAAGGCATGATAAAGCGCACTGTCCATGCGTTATCTTGCCGCGATTGGGTCACAGGCGACGTCATCGCAATCTTTTCGCTGGGCTGCTGTGTGACAGGCGAAGTCATGGCAATTTTCTCGCCTGATTGCTGCGTAACAGGTGACGTCATCGCAATTTCGGATTTTGAGGTGTTGTTGCCGAATATGTAGTCGGCAAGAATGCGGAAACCCCACCCCATGGCCCGGTCGCGACTGCCTTTCACCGTCACTTCGGCCACGATCATCGCCGGATACTGCCGGATTTCTATCGACTCCGCATCAGCCGCAGCTTCAATTGTATAACCGGGTTGTTCGACATCATTGGCCACAGCTCCTGCGGTAACAACGCCCGCAGCCAGTGTCGCTGCCGCTCCGACTATCCAGTAACGCTTTTTCATCTCTGCCTCTTCCTGAACAAAGTTCATGTGCAGAGCGAACGGAACAAACCGTGCTGTGTTCCTTGCTGTGCCGAAAGAAAAGAGAGGGACAGACGTCCACTACGACACCCGGCCAAGCAAAAAGGCTAACGAGTCTTGGCCGCAATTCCTTGCGCCAGAAGCAGATTTGCCTGGCGCGCAATATCACCCGCCGACCATTCTTCGCCGTCGCCCCAAATTGCGTAGCGCAGGCCTAGAAAGACATTCATACCCATGATCGCCCATGCTTGCGCCTCGGTCGGGTCAGGTTTGAATTCTCCGCTCGCTGCTCCAGCCTGAAGGCGCTCCAGAATACGTGCGGCAATCGTTTCATAATGCTCGCGATAGCTTTGCGGGTCGACAAACTCGGCCTCGTCGATGATCCGGTATATCTCTTTGTGTTCCGAGGCGAATTCGAGGAAGCCGCGCAAAGCCTCACGTTCCACATCGAGCGCGGGCATCGGATCGGAAATCGCATCGCGTGCGGCGACTTTCACCGCATTGCTCATATCGGCGACGAGCGCACGAAAGATCGCGTCCTTGGAATCGAAATAGGTGTAAAAGCTGCCCAGCGCGACACCGGCCCGGCGGGTGATTCCGCTGATCGAAGCTTCGTGAAAGCCCTGCTCTCCAAACTCCAGCGTCGCCGCATCGAGCAGCTTGCGCAGCGTCTTGCGCCCCCGCTCTGTCCGGGGCTGCTTTTCCTGCTGTGCGAGCGTGGTGTGTCCCGATGCCATAGACCCTCGACTAAAGTTCAATGCAGCATATGGCAACATTAAACTTGAAAGTTGGTTCAGGTTTCAATATTGCAATCCCAATTCATTAGGGAGAACATCATGCGTTTTACGTCTCGCTCGCTTAAAATCGGCCTGTTGGCAGGCACCACCGCACTGGCATTCACGGCAAGTCCGGTTCTGGCGCAGGACGCTGCCGACACATCGGCAGGAAATGACGAAAATGACGGCATCATCATCGTCACCGCCCGTCGGCGCGAAGAAAGCATTCTGGATGTGCCGCTGTCGGTAACAGCGATCAGCGGCGAAGATTTGCAGCGCACGGGCACTCTGGAACTGACAGAAGTTGCCCAGGAAGTCCCTAACCTAACGCTGGAAGTATCACGCGGCACAAACACCACGCTGACTGCCTTCATACGCGGTGTGGGCCAGCAGGACCCTGTTGCCGGTTTCGAAGCTGGCGTGGGCCTCTATGTCGATGATGTTTACCTGAACCGTCCGCAAGCCGCCGTGCTCGATATTTATGACGTCGAACGGGTCGAGGTTCTGCGCGGTCCGCAAGGCACTTTGTACGGCCGCAACACCATCGGCGGGGCAATCAAATATGTAACCCGCCGCTTGCCTGATGATCTGCAAGTCAAGATTCGCGGAACTTACGGTTCCTACGACCAGGCTGACCTTATCGTCAGTGGCTCGGCTCCACTCACCGAAAGCCTGAAATTCGGCGCCAGTGCTG
>JAHDDJ010000330.1 GCA_020629385.1 Erythrobacter sp. | reverse complement strand
GAGGGGGCTCACCACTCTCTCTTAATAATATTGTGTTGTTTGGTCCTAGTTCAACTAGCTAAAAGCGCTCTATGTAGTGGCTATTGGTCTGTATGAGCACTACATATAGTGTAGTCAAGGAATCTAGATATTCATCTAGATTATCCGAGAGGAAAACAAAATCTTTTAGATTCTGTCCATTGAATACACTGCAAAAACTGTCGACTGGCGCGCAAGTGTACTTACGATAAAACTTCAAAGCAATGTACTCTAACCACTAGATATTCCCGATTGAGCGATTACTGAACACCATATGTAGTGGTTTTCGTCATCTTTCTTGTTAACTTGCTGGGGATAAGCTGTGGATAATCGGGTATACATTTACAACAAGCTTCTGAGAGCCCTTCAAATCGGGCTCCTCAGTGAGAGTGATTTAATTCAAGTTGTGTAAAAGTTCACGAAATTGAATCTGTGATCTATTCGAATTTGTGTTTCAACAAGATATTTCTGTTTGAGGGAGATCCAGAAGAGACCACTAACACTTTCCGAATTGGAAGAATTCTGGTCGACTGAATCGGATTCAGAACTGATTCTGTTGATGTGAGCCTGCCGGCCAAGTATCTGCCAATTTGCGGAGTCGGGATGTTGCGCCAAAGCAGATATAGATTAAAACTTACATGACTCAGCTGGCGCGACATCGATCGTTGCGATGCACGCAAGATACGCCTCGGTTGCAGATCCTTTTTTTTGCAAACTGGTTCGTAACTGATATAAAGTTATCCGATTTTGCTTTGACTCAAAGCCAAATTGATTAGTTTTCTAGGTCGCACTTAGACACGGATTCATGTGTACGCAGGCATTTAGTGACTTTGATGCCTGCGTACTCTTCTATTAACGAATTATCAGCCTTTAGATTTTTTTCCGTTGGTGCCTTTTTTATCTGGTGCTTGAGTTAGGACGCTCGCCGCGAGTGATTTAATCTCCCTAGCGTTAAGGGTATTCGGTTGTCGAAGTGCCCGAGAGGCTAGGCTCGCTAGCTCCTTTGATGATTTTTCGTTACGTGCCATAATGTCGATCCCTGTATTGGTTAGATGAAAATTAGAGACCGATCCCGGAATCGAACCGGGCTGCGCGCCTGTGCAACGGGGCGGCCTAACCACTCGAGCCAATCGGTCTCCAAAAAAAATCGGTATGGGTCAAAATTCCGCAGGGTTGTGCGCGAACACTCCCTGCGGGGTTTTGCTTGATGAGGGCCGCCGTACCGGCCTCAACCTCTTCTCATTGTGCGTTATACCTATGCTCCCACACCTCGCCAGCCGAGCTGTGTTCTGATCACAGGCTCGTGTGGCGTTGTGCCAACCGTGATCTTGCGCGCAAGTGTACTGCTCGAAAATACTCAACACAATGGCTGAAAACCACTACATCTCCGCTTTGGTCGATTCCTAAACACCACATATAGTGTTTGCAGCTGTTTGTTGGTACAGATTTATCGGGGATAAGCTGTGCATAAAACTTTACTCTCGAGAGTTAGACGCTGAGGACCCCATGCCTAGGGCCTTTGCGCGGTTACACCAAGAGCTAACAGCTGTGGATAAGTTCAACGCATTGGTATCTGTGATCTATTCGACATGGTTTTTCCCCCTAAACCACTTGCCAATCTAAGATTCCTAAATTCATTTGTGTGTCGCGTATTAAGGTTTACGGAAAGTTTTATCCGGTTCTGGGTGTCGGCAAACAAAACTCGTCAGAAGCAATGGACGGTAGTTAAAGAACCGCATAAGGTGTCAATCAGCCGGGCAATACCGGCCCTCTAACAAGATTGGCATATAAGCCAGCAGGAGATAGACCGTCATGTTTTCACTGTTCCGACATCGTTCTCACAAAACCGCTCGCAATCGCAGTCACGCCAACCGCCAGGTCGCTCAGCGAGCTGTCCAGCACGAACGCTGGGTTCACACCGACAAGTTAGAGTTGGGTATGTACGTCACCGAGCTAAGTGTGCCGTGGGAAGACACGGGGTTCATGTTTCAAGGTTTCGTGTTGGATTCGGTAAGCTTGCTAAAGCAAGTGCAAGAGGCTTCCGAGTACGCCTTAGTGCAATCCCGCAAGATGACCAACATTCCAAGTGACAGCGCCAATCGTTTTTGCCGCGCAACTCGCAATACTAATTCCGATTGGAAAACGCTAGCTAACCGCTAACCGCTAACCGCTAACCGCTAACCGCTAACCGCTAACCGCTAACCGCTAATGGCTGGCGCTCTGCTGTTGGATACCATTATTTGATTGCGGATTGCGGATTGCGGATTGCGGATTGCGGATTGCGGATTGCGGATTGCGGACAACTGGTTGTAGTCGCTAAAGCGTTACAACAGCCAGGTCGCGAGACCTAGAAACGCGAGTAGTCCAATAACATCGGTGACAGTGGTTAACGCCACACCACCTGCCAGGGCGGGATCAATACCAAAGC
>JAHDDJ010000023.1 GCA_020629385.1 Erythrobacter sp. | reverse complement strand
CTTCCGGGAAACCACGCGCTGGACAGAACCCGGCTTACAGGCCCCCTGGCAATTTTGATCCAACTTTTGAAAAGGCTTGCGCTCGCCGCAGTGAAGGGCTTGTGATGTGGGCAAGGAAATCGCGGGGGAGAGCGTTCATGCGTAGCGTCAAATTTGTTGGAACACTGGTAATGGCGATGTGCCTGATGGGCAATGCGCCGCCAATAGGCGAAGCGACCGACGCAACCGCCGCGCATAACGCAGCTGTTGCAGAAGCGCTGCCGCTTGCAGACCAGAGGGACTTTGAAGATGCCCGGCGGGGTTTCCTCGCCAAACTGGACAACGATATCCTGAATCCCGATGGTTCGGTCGCCTGGTCGGTTAAGGAATTCGACTTCCTTCAATCCGCGCCGCCTGCAACCGTCAATCCGTCTCTGTGGCGGCAAAGCCAATTGTCGGCCATTCATGGTCTGTTCGAGGTGGTGCCCGGTATCTATCAGCTGCGCGGCTATGATCTCGCGGTAATGACCCTGATCGAAGGCGCAAACGGCTGGATTGTTGTCGACCCGTTGTTGACCGCTGCACCTGCACGGGCAGCGCTTGATCTGGCAAATCGGACTCTTGGTGAAAAGCCGGTAAGCGCCGTGATTTATACCCACAGTCATGGCGATCATTTTGGCGGTGTGCGCGGGGTCTTGTCACTTGAGCAGTATCAGACGGGTAAAATTCCCGTCATCGCGCCACATGGTTTCACCGCCGAAGTGGTAGGCGAAAGCGTTCTGGCGGGAACTGCGATGAGCCGCCGTGCGCAGTACCAGTTCGCGACCGGTGTTACATCGGCGCCTGATGCAGCTGTTGGGGTCGGCTTGGGCCCGAAACTATCGAGCGGCGATATTGGACTACTCCCCCCGACCAAAGAGCTTTCCAAAGACGGCGAGACGCTGGATATTGACGGCGTCACCTTCGAATTCTTCGATGCAGGCGGCACGGAAGCTCCGTCGGAATTCGTGTTCTATCTGCCGAAATTCCGTGCGCTGCACACGGCTGAGATTGTTACTCGGACATTCCACAACGTGCTGACCCCCCGTGGTGCGCTGGTTCGCGATACGCTTGCCTGGAGCCAGCGGATCGACGAGATACTCACCCGCTTCGGGCCGAAGAGCGATCTCATTCTGGCATCACACCACTGGCCTGGCTGGGGACAGGATGTTGTGCGCGACAGGCTTCGTAACCAGCGGGATATTTACCGCTATGTTCATGACCAAACTCTGCGGATGGCCAATCAGGGCCTGACGATGGACGAGATTGCAGAGAATATTGGCGAACCTTCTTTTGCCGCCAAAGATTTCGGCGCTCGCGGATATTACGGAACTTTCGAGCATAATTCCAAGGCTGTGTACCAGCGTTATTTTGGCTGGTGGAACGCGGTTCCTGCCGATTACAACGCCTTGCCCAAGGTCGAGGAATCGAAAAAATGGATCGAGGCAGTGGGCGGGGCAGATACCGCGCTGGCCCAGGCGAAAACGGCTTTCGGCGCTGGTGAGTACCGCTGGGCAGCACGCTTGCTACAAACTCTGATGTTTGCCGATCCTGCCAATGATCAGGCGCGCCAGTGGCTCGCGGCGACTTATGAGCAAATGGGTTTCCAGGCAGAAGCCGGGTCATGGCGCAACGTCTATATTGCCGCTGCTGATGACTTGCGCAAACCGCCCGTTGAAGATGCGCTTAATGCCATGTCGGACGAAATTCTTGCATCCATTCCCACCGGAGATCTTTTTGATGCTCTTGCCACGCGGTTCAACCCGGCCAAGATGCATTCAGGCGAAGCTACGCTGGTGTTCGCATTCCCTGATACCGAGGAATCGATCACTATTGATTTGCGCAAAAGTGTGATGTTCCCGCGCATAGGTGGTTCGGACATATATGATGCGAAAGTCACCATCAAACGCAGCGACTTTAACAAGGTTCTGGCCCGGCAAGTGCGGCTGCCCGAACTGGTAGGAAACGGTACTGCATCATTCGATGGAAATCCCGGACCGGTACTCGCCATGTTCGGCGCGCTGGACGAGCAGAAACCGAACTTCGAGATTGTCGAGCCGTGATGACCCGCAAACTTCTTGCAGAGGCCATTGGCAGTTTTTTCCTGTTCGCCTGCGTCATAGGCTCCGGTGTAATGGCGGAAAATCTGGCGGGCGGGAATGTCGCAATTGCCTTGTTGGGGAATACTATCGCTACCGGAGCTATTCTGGCCGTGCTGATTGCGATGCTGGGGCCGGTTTCGGGTGCACATTTCAATCCCGCCGTGACGCTGGCGTTCCGAATGCGCGGTGAAATCAAAACGCTTCCCGCAATTGCCTTTGTCCTGACCCAGATTGTCGCAGGCATACTGGGTGTATGGGCAGCGCATCTGATGTTCGATCTGTCGGTCATGCAATATTCGGTCAAGCCGCGCACCGGTGGCGGGCAATGGCTTGGCGAGTTTATTGCCACCTTCGGATTGGTTCTGACGATCCTAGGCACGATCAAAGTCAATAAGGCATGGGTGCCGGCCAGCGTCGGCCTGTATATCAGCGCAGCATACTGGTTCACATCCTCGACCAGCTTTGCAAATCCAGCGATCACCTTGGCACGCAGCCTGTCCAATACATTTGCCGGGATTGCTCCGGCGGATGTCGCCGGTTTTGTGATTGCGCAATTGGCGGGTGCCGTGATTGCGGTGGGCGTTGCGAAATATCTGTTTGAAGAGCCCGCCTGATGCGCGTCGCGATCTTCGGGGCAGGGGCGTCTGCGATTGCGGCGGCGCATTATCTGATGCGCAAAGGCATCAGCGACATAACCCTGTTCGAAAAAGCGGATGAGTTGGGCGGGACATGGCGCGACAATCGCTATCCCGGTGTAGCCTGCGATGTTCCTTCGCACCTCTACCGTTTCACCTTCGCGCCCAATGCGGAATGGACGCAGCGCTGCTCGCCGGGTGACGAGATCCAGAGCTACATGCGCGATACGGCTGTCAAACTGGGCTTGATCGACAAAATCCGGTTCGGGCATGAAGTTACGGACGCAACCTACACTGACGGGCGTTGGGCTGTGACGACGACGCAGGGCCTGCAAGGCGAGTTCGACGCGATTATCTCGGCAACCGGCGCGCTGCACCATCCGCGTTTTCCGGACATTGACGGGATAGAGGATTTTGCAGGGCTCGCCTGTCATTCAGCGCGATGGGACCCGGGAACGGATTTGAGCGGTAAGCGGGTGGGCGTGATCGGCAGCGGTTCTACGGGAACGCAAATTGTAGCTGCCGTGGTTGATCGGGTCGCGCAGCTGACCCTGTTCCAGCGCACGCCGCAATGGATCATGCCGCTGCCTAACCATCCTATCGAAGAGGAAAAGCGGCAGGAATATCGCGACAATCCGGCGGCGATGGACAGTTATTACGCGTATCTCGCAGACCGGTTTAACACGGTGTTTGCCGATGCCGTGTCGGGCAACAATCCCGAAGCGTATGAGCATATGGCGCAGGCGTGCGAGAACAATCTTCATGCAAGCGTGCAAGACCCTGTTCTAAGGGCCAAGCTGACGCCGGATTACAAAGTCGGGTGCAAGCGGTTGGTGGTGTCGGACACGTTCTATCACGCGATCCAGCAGCCGCATGCGCAGTTGGAGACCGGGGCTATTGCGCGGATAGAACCAGACGGTGTGCGGACCGATGATGGCGCGCTGCATGATCTTGATGTTATCATTTTCGCAACAGGGTTTTATGCGCACAGCATTTGTCACCCGATGCACATCACGGGGCGCGAAGGGATAAGCCTCAATGAGGCATGGAACGAAGGCAATGTCGCGTACCGTTCGGTCGCGGTGCCGGGTTTCCCGAACTTTTTCCTGATAGGAGGCCCGAACAGCCCCATTGGCAATTTCAGCTACTTGATGACCGCCGAAACGCAGGCGAAATATGTCGCGGAACTAGTGAGCAAGCTGGGCAACGCTGAGGTTCAATCCATCGAACCGGATGCGGGTGTCACCCGGCGCTATAATGCGGAATTGCGCGAGGCTATGCATGGTACGATCTGGACCAGCGGCTGCGACAGCTGGTATTTCGATCCGCATGGCCGGGTGGCGTCCTATCCGTGGAGCTACTCGCGCTTTGCGGAGGATATGAAAGCGCCTGATATGCGCGACTTCAAACTCGTTCGCGCCTGAAACGGGAACTGCCGGCAAGGCCGCGGATTGGGCTGGTATGAGCACACAAACCGCGCAACGCAGCATCCTCCAACGACTTGCCATCATAGTGGCCGTCATCGTCCAGATCGGGGCGACATTTCTGCCGCAACTGGGCTTTGGCGAGCCGATTGGCGACCGGTCCGACTCTGTCAGAACGCTTATTACACCGTCGGGGTGGGCCTTCTCGATCTGGGGATTTCTGTTTTTGGGCTCCGCTATCTATGCCGTGTGGCAGGCGCTCCCTGCGCAGAAAGATAATGCGCTGCTGAACCGAATTGGCTGGTATTCTGTGGTCGCGCTAGCGGCGCAGGGCGTGTGGGCGACTTATACGCAATTCGCCAATTTAACGGTCATTTCCGCGATTATTATTCTCGTTTCTCTGGTCGGCTTGCTGGCCATCTTGCGCGAATTGGTCGCCTTGCACCGTCCCTTCACGACCGGCGAACGCTGGATCGTGGCGCTAACATTCAGCGCTCTGGCGGCGTGGCTTACGGCGGCATCCATCGTAAATATCAGTGCGACGCTCGCCTATTACGGAGTGGGCGGCAACTTCGCGCATCCGTACATCACGGCTGCCATCATTGTGGTCGGCGGCGCGATTGCGTCATTGGCCGTATGGAGAAGCAGAGGCAATCCATGGTATTCGGCAGTCTTCTGCTGGGCGCTGCTGGCAATCTTCTTTCGCGGCGGGCAGGAAAATATCGCAATCGCCATTGCCTGCGGGCTTTCGGCGCTAGCGGTGATCTATGCGATGCTCGCCAAGCTTAGCGACCGGGCTGATCGCCACCACTGGCTGGGCGGCGGCGAGAAAACTAGCTGATCTTCAGGCGCGGCCAATGCTCGAATATTCAAAGCCTGCAGCGCGGACATCGTCCGGCTGATAGATATTGCGTAGATCGACGAGCACCGGCGCGTTGGCCAGTTCCTTGACCCGGCCAAGATCGAGTGCCCGGAAAGCATCCCACTCGGTCACGATTGCCACTGCATCGGCACCTTCGATAGCGGCGTAGGGGCTGTCGGTCATGCTCACTTCGGGCATCAGCGGGGCGGCCACGTCCATGCCTTCGGGATCGTAAGCCGCAACGCTGACGCCTGCGTCGTGTAGCGTCTGCGCAATCGCGATGGCCGGGCTGTCCCGCATATCGTCGGTGTTGGGTTTGAATGTCAGCCCCAGCAATGCGACTTTTTTGCCGCGCGCCTTCTTCGGTCCGCCCAAAGCATCTACAACTTTGCGGCCCATTGCCCGTTTGCGCGTGTCATTGGTTTTGACCACAGCCTCGACAATGCGAACAGGGCTTTCATAGTCTTCGGCAGTCTTGAGAAGGGCCAGGGTATCCTTCGGAAAGCACGATCCACCATAGCCGGGGCCCGCATTGAGGAATTTTGGACCGATGCGATTGTCGCTGCCAATCCCGCGGCTGACATCCTGCACATTCGCGCCAACCTTCTCGCACAGATCGGCCATTTCATTGATGAAAGTGATCTTGGTCGCGAGGAATGCGTTGGCGGCATATTTGATCAGTTCGGCACTGCGGCGGCTGGTGAACAGGATTGGCGATTCATTCAGGAAGAGCGGGCGATAAACCTCGCGCATCACGTCACGTCCGAAATCGCTTTCTGCGCCGATGACAATCCGGTCGGGGCGTTTGAAGTCGCCAATGGCGGCACCTTCGCGCAGGAATTCAGGATTGGAGACAACCGCGAAATTATGCGCAGTCCCGCTATCCTTGAGAATGCGCTCGACTTCATCACCGGTGCCGACAGGAACGGTCGATTTGGTGACCACCACAGCATCATTGGCGAGATTCTCGCCGACTTCGCGCGCGACCGCATGAACGAAGGACAAGTCTGCATGACCATCCCCGCGGCGGCTTGGCGTACCCACCGCAATAAAGATCGCTTGTGCACCTTTAATACCTTCGGCGAGATCGGTCGTGAAGGACAGACGGCTGGCCTTGACATTGGTCCCGACAAGTTCGGCCAAGCCGGGTTCGTAAATCGGCATTATGCCGTCATGTAGCGCATCGATCTTGGACTGGTCCTTGTCTATGCATACAACATCGTGGCCGAAATCGGCAAAACACGCACCTGATACGAGGCCGACATAGCCCGATCCGACCATTGCGATTTTCATGCAGATTCGTCCTTTTTCACAATCTTGATTTTGCCGCTTTTCTTCTCGACGGCCTGGATATAACGCCGCGTATCGCCTTCGAGCACCAACGCCGTCAAGCGGCCGAAGCGATAGGCACCGGTGTCGATTCCGATGCGGTTCTTTCTGGAATCAACATCCTGCGTGATTGTGTGCCCATGCACCACGATATGCGAATATTTGTCTTTATGTTTGAGAAACGGATCGCGGATCCAGCGCAATTCGCGTGGTTTTTGCTCTTCCAGCGGCTTTTTCGGATTGATACCGGCATGAACAAAAAGATAGTCGCCCATTTCGATCATATCCTCGAAGCCGGCGAGGAACTCGAGATCGGTCTGCGGCACATTGGCGCGCATCCATTGCTGCAATTCTTCAAGTGTCGATTTGTTGAACTGTTTCTTGTCGATCCCGTAGCTCAAGACCGTCTCGCGCCCGCCATGTTTCAGGAAGTGGCGTAGGACATCCTTGTCATCGAAGGATTCCAGAAACATTTCTTCATGGTTCCCAGTCAGGTAACGGATTTGGCGGTACTCTTCCCACAAACGGGCCAGCCTGATCACTCCTGCGCTGTCCGGGCCGCGATCGATCAGGTCGCCCAGAAGGATCATCGTGGTATTGGCCTCTGCAGATGCCAGGTCGTCTTCTTCGATAGCTTTGATCAGTTCTTCGAATAAATCGAAGCGACCATGGATGTCGCCGATTACATAGGCCCGCTCGCCCGCAGGCATGGACGCGCGCTTACGCGAGGCCTTTCCCGAGAACATCTTTTTTAGCGGTTCGAACATGTTTGCCGTGTGCTTTCCGAATGTGTGTGCAGCGCCATAGTGCGCCGTCGCCTAAGCCGCAATCGCTGTCATGGACATGAACTGTAGCGGCTGATGATGCAAAAATCACACACAGAGACTGGCCTATGGATAAGTCGCGATATTTGGCTTGTGCAGTGCAGCATATGGCGGCAAGATTGTTTCATATTTTCTCGAGACCACACATCAATAAAAGGTGGCCGGTAAATATGCAGGTGGGACGTAGCACTGTTCACCAACCAAGGAATTTGGGTATGCTTACGTCCATTCGCGGCCTTACTGCCGCAACTCTCGCAGCTTGTGCTGCTCTGTCTTCTGCTCCGGCTTTTGCGGAGGAAGAGGAAGAAACCACAGGCCCAATCGAAGTATCTGCCAATGTGGCGCTGACCAGCGAATACCGTTTTCGCGGTGTTGATCTGTCGGGTGGCGAACTGGCTATCCAAGGCGGCGTAGATGTCGCGCATGAATCGGGTATCTATGTCGGCACCTGGGCTTCGTCGCTTGATGAAACCACAGTTGGCTTTGGTTCGACCGAACTGGATATCTATGGCGGCTGGAGCGGCGATGTCGCAGAAGGCGTCAGCGTCGATGTCGGTGTGATCCAGTATATGTATCCTGATGCCGGCCCAGGCGATTTCGACTACACGGAATTCTACGGCTCGCTGACATTCGGTCTTGGTCCTGTAGAGGCCACAGCCGGTGTAGCTTACGCGCCAGATCAGGACTCGCTCGGAAGCACTGATAATTTCTATGTTTACACCGATGTTGGCATTGGCATTCCGGAGACGCCGATCACCGTAACAGGCCATCTCGGCTATACCGATGGCTTCCTGACCTTTACCAATGACAGCAAGGCCTTCGATTGGTCGATTGGTGCAGAAGCCGCGATTGGCGGTACTCCGCTCACGCTCGGCGTTGCCTATACCGGCGCTGAAGGCGACATTGTCGCACCGGCCTATGACTTCGTTGACGATGCTTTTGTCGTAACGCTCAGCGCCAGCTTCTAAGCGGCGCAGTTTGGGGCCGCGCCCAAAGGGGGGAGCGCGGCCCCATTTCGTGTGGTCACCGGTCAGTCGAGGGAGAAATCGACCGTCGTGACCACCCGGACCTTTTTATAGGGCGTGTCACTGACGCCCCACCCTCCGCCATCACCATCGCGCGCATTGATCGAGAAGTAGCCTTGAGTGGCTTTGCGGATTTTACCGACTCCTGCACCGCTATCCTGGGCAAATTTCTCTGCCGCTGAACGCGCATCCTTGGTCGCCTCGGCTACCATTTCCGGCTTGATTTCATCCAGCTTGGTGAAAGTGTAGGACATGCCCGAACCATCTTCGAGCACAACGCCGCGTCGGACCAGTTCAACCTGCCGTTTGACCGCATCCTGAGCGCGCGCGATATCGGTCGTACGCAAAGTCAATCGTTGCCGGACGGTGTAGCGAGGCACACCTCTGTCGGAGTAGAAGGATACATTGACGCCGGTCGGCTGCAGCGAATCCTCGGGAAAGCCGATATCCTTGAAGAAGGCTTTGATCGCGCTGCTGTCCCGATCGACAGCCGACTGGGCGTTTTGCAGCTCGGGCGCCGATGCCGAGTAGGATATCGTCCAGGTGGCAAGGTCAGCGGTTACTTCGCGCTCGGCCAATCCGCGAACCGTTACCGACCTGTCGGCATCCTTGGCGCGGACTAGGCCGTCGCCCAACAGAAATCCGCCAGCAATCAGACCGACTGCCATGATGGCGGAACTGCTTATCCATCGCTTGGATGTTGCCTCTTGCCAAAAAGGGGTGGCGGTATCGGTCGTTTCGTTTGTAGTGTCCATCATTCACATCCTCTTCACAGCGTTCGAGCGACCGTTGATGGAATTAGGGGTGTGTCGATGAACTGTGCTTGAATAGCGACGAACGGAGTTTTCATGACCAAATATCTTCACAGCATGATCCGCGTGAGCGATCCCGATGCGACCGTCACGTTCTTCAAGCTAATCGGATTAGAGGAAGTACGCCGCTTCGATGTCGAGGCAGGGCGCTTTACCCTGATCTTCCTCGCTGCTCCGGGGCAGGAAGGCGTGGCGGAAGTTGAGCTAACTTACAATTGGCCTGCAGAAGATGGTTCTGCAGCGGAAGAATATGACGGTGGCCGCAATTTCGGTCACCTCGCCTATCGTGTCGAGAATATCTACGACACGTGCCAGCGCCTGATGGATGCCGGAGTAACGATCAATCGCCCCCCGCGCGACGGGCATATGGCCTTTGTCAAATCACCCGACGGTATTTCCATCGAGCTTCTTCAGGAAGGCAATCTGCCGGTGCAGGAACCCTGGGCCAGTATGGAAAACACCGGCAGCTGGTGACACTGTGCAGCCGGCCGGTTCAGGTGTTGGCCGTCTGATTGCCCTGATCATCGCATTCGGCGTCGGGATGTGTCGTGGTCAAGCGCAGAATGATGTAGCCGATCACGGCTGATATTGCCGAACCGGTGAGAATTCCGATCTTGGCTTCCTCAATCAGCAGAGGTTTTCCGGGGAATGCCAGACCGCCGATAAACAGCGACATGGTGAAACCAATACCGCAGAGGATCGAAATTCCCCAAACCTCGGCCCAGTTGGCTTTGGCGGGACGCGCTGCAAAGCCGATTTTCTCGCAAATCCAGATGGTCGAGAAGATACCAAGCTGCTTGCCGACCACCAGACCTGCGGCAATAGCGAGTGGTAGCGGCGCAAGCAGCTCGTCCGCGCCCATGCCTTCAAGCGAGACCCCGGCATTGGCAAAGCCGAACACTGGCACGACCAGATAGGCGCTCCATGGAGCAAGGCCATGCTCCAGCCTTTCGAGCATCGAATTACCCGATTTGCTGTGCATCGGAATGGTGAGTGCGGCGACAACACCCGCAATCGTCGCGTGCACGCCGGTGTTCAACACGCAATACCACAGCACCAACGCGAGCAGGATATAGGGCGTGAATATGCTCACCTTCATACGATTCATCGCAACCATGGCGCCAACCACAACTATCGATGCAACCAACCAGACCATCTTGATGGTCGGTGTATAGAATATGGCGATCACCAAGACGGCGCCGATGTCGTCGACAATAGCGACGGTAAGCAGGAACAAGCGCAGCGATGCGGGCACGCGGCTGCCGAGAAGGCCAAGCACACCCATTGCGAAAGCAATATCGGTTGCGGCCGGGATGGCCCAGCCCTGGCTGTAATCACCGCCGCCGGAAACCAGCATGAAAACACCTGCCGGTACCAGCATACCCGCGGCTGCTGCTACCATGGGCAATCGGCGTTGCATCGGGTCGGACAATTGGCCAGCAATCAGTTCGCGTTTCACTTCCAGACCAACGACGAAGAAGAATATCGCCATAAGCCCGTCATTGATCCACAAATGCAGATCATCCAGCTTGGCAATCGGGGTCCAGCGCAATTCGCCGTAAAACAGGTTGCGATATTCATCGGACAAGCCGGAATTCGCTGCAAGCATCGCTGCAGCAGCGACCAGTATCAGCAGGATACCAGCCGAAGCATCGCCAACAAACAAGGCGCGCACAGGCGCAAACACGGAGCGGATGGGTCGTTTGTTCTGAGTCATAGACGTGCCCCCTCTTTCGCAATTTATTGTCCGTTGCAAGGTCAGCGTGGCTTCGATACGCTGTTTTGTGATGGGGACCTCACTGACGGAGGTCAAAAAAGCGTGGGTGATTTCACCATCGGGCAATGGTTTGTGCTCTTTCAGCACGAGCTGTTGCTGTTTGCAGGCGTGTTCTTCCTGATCGGCGCGCTCGATGAAATCGGCATCGATTTGCTCTGGCTTTGGCTCAAGCTAACCGGGCGCGGAAACACACCCGTTGTGCACCAACAGGACTATCAAGCGCCGTTGCACGGCCCTGCAGCGGTATTCATTCCGGCGTGGAACGAGCACGAAGTCATCGGAACAACCATAGCGCACGCATTGTCAGCGTGGCCGCATGCCGGATTACGTATTTATGCCGGCTGCTACCGCAACGATGCGGCGACGGTACAGGCGGTGATCGCGGCCGCCGCCGGAGACAGCAGACTGCGCCTGGTCATTCATGACTGCAATGGTCCAAGCACCAAGGCCGATTGTCTGAACCGCCTCTACACCGCCCTGCAAAAGGACGAAGCACGTTTGGGTGTGAAAGCGCATATGGTGGTGCTCCACGATGCGGAAGACATGGTTGATCCGGCGGCATTGTCTTTGCTCGACCGGACAATTGCCACAGCGGATCTGGTTCAATTGCCGGTTCTGCCAACGCCGCAACCCCAATCACCATGGATATCTGCGCATTATTGTGAAGAATTTGCCGAGGCGCATGGCAAAGCGATGGTAGTTCGTGATGCTTTGCGCGTGGGTATGCCACTGGCCGGCGTTGGCTGCGCAATTTCACGTAAAGCATTGGAGGCCCTCGCTCGCATCAAAGCCGACGGCATGCCTTTCGCTGCCGATTGCCTAACGGAAGACTACGAAATCGGGTTGGGTGTGGCGGAACTGGGCGGCCAGTCGCGTTTTGTGCGCGTGCGCCATGATGACGGCCGGTTGGTGGCCACACGGGCATGCTTTCCGGCGCAGCTTGAACAGTCCGTCCGGCAGAAAACCCGTTGGGTCCATGGGATTGCTTTCCAGGGCTGGGACCGTCTCGGCTGGAACGCTAGTCCGGCAGAGTTCTGGATGCGCCTTCGGGACCGGCGCGGGCCATTCACGGCATTGGTTCTGGCGGTGGCATACGGTTTGCTGGTTTTGTCCTCGATTGGATGGGGGCTAAGTCTCGCGGGCTATGGCGAGCCGCTAATCCTGACACCGGCGCTGAAAACGATACTTGCCCTCAACTTTGTTAGCTTCGTGTGGCGTGCCGCTTGGCGGTTTGGTTTCACCGCACGCGAATATGGCTGGAAAGAAGGGCTCCACGCTATTCTGCGCATCCCGGTGTCCAATATCATTGCGATTATGGCCGGGCGCCGTGCGCTGGTGGCTTATCTCAAAACATTGAAGGGGCAGCGTATCCGCTGGGACAAGACCGATCATTCGGCGCATCCGGCGCTCATGCCTGACCAAAGAGGCGCGGCGTGACGCGTGCCGTGCCGAGGATTGCCGGGCAGCCCTTGCTCGCCATCGCAGTGGTGCTGCTTTTGTGGATTGGTTTGCGATCAGTTCTTTGGGAATCGCCATTTCCCGCAATCGCGGATTTTCTGGACGATACCCATCTGCTGGCGGGA
This sequence comes from Erythrobacter sp., assembly GCA_020629385.1. Classification (GTDB taxonomy): domain Bacteria; phylum Pseudomonadota; class Alphaproteobacteria; order Sphingomonadales; family Sphingomonadaceae; genus Pontixanthobacter. The sequence continues at coordinate 3,067 of JAHDDJ010000023.1, read as the reverse complement.
GATGGCGCAGCGGGACCAAAGGTTCAGCCGCGAACCACCAGCTCATTAGGGGGGAAGCAAACCAAAGTAGGCACCGGGCGTTTTCGACCTTCAGGGGTTCCGGTCCCCTTTGCCGTGTCCGCGACAATGCAACGTTCCTACACGATCATTGGGAATGAGGCTGGTTCCTCAGCATCGCATCAGCGGCTGTGGATGGCGGCGATGGCGCATATTGGTGGTGGTTGGGAAGGGCCGCAAGCAAATGCAATGGTGATGCAGGCCTCTGCGTATCCGGCTATTGCGCCAGCATCTCGCAGTAGACCAGTATCACGATGGTCCTTCGACAGTTGGGTATTTTTGCGCCAGAGCGCAGGCAATGACCGAGGCGCGGGCCCTTTACCAGCGACGTATGGCGGCAGTCAGGTAGGAGCAGTGATGCGATATCGTTTGTCACGCAGCAGCCCGAACAGGCCATCGGCCTATGTCCGTGTCACAAAAGCGCTCGCAGGACCGACACAGGGCGATATTTCTGCAGGAGTGTCAGCACGGCCCTTCGCTCAGCTGCCCTTTGCGGCGATGGTCGAAGGCCGGCTCAGCCGGAACGGGACCAGTACCGAAGTAAGGCCCGCAGCACTGGTTGTGTCCGAATTGCCCAACATCGATCTGCCGCTGCAATTCCGCGGGCAAGCATATGCGCAAGCCGGTTATGTTGGCGGTGATTTCGCAACCGGGTTCGCCGATGGCCAGATGAAACTCGACAGGAAGCTTGCCGATTTTGACCTTGGCACACTGCATGCTGGCGCTGGGGCATGGGGCGGAATTCAAAAGGGCGCTGAACGGGTCGATGTCGGCCCGACCGCCAGTCTAACCATGAAAGTGGGCGATGCTCCGGTCCGCATCGCAATGGACTATCGCCACCGCATAGCTGGGGATGCTGTGCCACAGTCCGGCATCGCATTGACGGTTTCGACCGGTTTCTGACCCGCAGCGTCTTTAATCCGTGCCTCACGTGGGGTAGGGCATCTGCATGGACCTCTACCTTCCCATCGCGAACCTGTCAGTGAATGGCATTTGGATCGTGATGCTGGGCATGCTGACCGGTGTTTTGTCCGGCCTGTTCGGGGTCGGAGGCGGATTTCTCACCACCCCTTTGCTGATTTTTTACGGCATTCCGCCAACTGTCGCTGCAGCCTCTGCCTCGACTCAGGTTACAGGGGCCAGCGTGTCTGGCGTACTGGCCCATGGCAAGCGCAAAGGCGTGGATTACAAGCTGGGCGGGGTAACGGTTGTCGGCGGTATCCTAGGCGCGGGCATAGGGGCTTTGCTGTTTAATGCCTTACGCTCTGCCGGGCAGATCGATGTAGTTATTAACGTTCTTTACGTCGTCATGCTTGGAACCATCGGATCATTGATGGCGAAAGAAGCCTGGGAGTCGATCAGACCAAGCGAGGCGGCCAAGGCAAAGGCGGCTCCGAAACGCCGTCACCATCCACTTGTTACAGCGTTGCCACTAAGATGGAGGTTTTACAGCTCGGGGCTTTACATATCGCCATTGGCGCCGCTCATTCTGGGGGTGATTGTTGGCATCCTGACCATGCTGATGGGCGTGGGCGGCGGCTTTATCCTCGTTCCCGCGATGCTCTATATTCTGGGTATGAGCGCGAATGTCGTGGTGGGAACGTCGTTGTTCAACATTCTGTTTGTGACGATGGCAACCACGATGATGCATGCGCTGACGACGCAAGCGGTGGACATTATTCTCGCTGCGTTTTTGCTGATCGGTTCGGTCACTGGCGCACAGATGGGCACGCAAGTTGCGCAAAAGATCAAACCCGAGTGGCTGCGTTTTGCGCTTGCTGCAATCGTACTCCTGGTTGCGCTGCGGATGCTGTTCGGGCTGGGGGTCCAGCCGGACGAGATCTATACGGTGACTGCATTATGAGGCGGCTGCTGTTCATCATTCTGTGCTTCTTTGCGCTGAGCGCGCAGCGCGATCCTATCCTTGTGCCGGAAGTATCGCAGAAAGAAGTGCAAGTCCGGCAGGGCTTTACCGGAACCGAGTTGCTGCTGTTTGGTGCGATCCTTGATCCCTCGGGCGCGCGGGCAGGGCAGGATTACGATATTGTGGTTGTCCTGAAAGGCCCGACGCAGCCTGTCCGGTTGCGCGAGAAGGAACGTGTCGGTCCGATCTGGATGAATGCATCAAGCGCGGCCTATCGCTCCGCACCATCGTTTTTCGCTGTCGTTTCGTCTGACGAGATTTCCGAAATCGTCGATGATCGTACAGCCGCAATCTACGAGTTAGGAGTGGATTTTATCCAGCTCTCGCCCAGCGGCGTTATCGATCCGGAAGAACAGGCACGCTTTTCGGAAGGCCTTGTCGATTTGAAGACGCGGCAAGGTCTGTTTTCAGAAGAAATGAGCGGCGTGACCATTAGCGAGCAGGTTTTGTATCAAGCGCGGATTGCGCTTCCTTCCAATGTACAAACAGGTACGTATACGGCGGAAACATTCGCAATAACGCGGGGCCGGGTAATCGCTTCCGCGATTGCCGAAGTCGAGGTGCGCAAAGTGGGCTTCGAACGCTTGATCGAGCGCTATTCGCAGGAATACGAGCTGTTCTACGGTCTCTTTGCGGTTTTCCTTTCGGTCATGATGGGTTGGCTGGCAGGCCGCCTGTTCGCCTATATCTAGGCGGCGCAAGTAGCACGGTTGACCTGATGTTAACCCTTTTTCCCTAGCCACAGGCGGCAATCAAAAACAGGGAATTGGGCGCGCAACATGGGTGATATGAGCAATCAGAACTTTGGCCAGAGCCAGCCGGCGCAAGCCACGCCCGCGGCGCAGCCAAATGCGCAGCAGGCTGCTGCATCGGCAAGTTCACCGTCAAAGGCACCCCAGCAGAACGACAATGCGCGCCAGCCTATCGGTGTGGTTTTGGAAATTGCCGGTTCGGGTTCCCAAATTGCTCTCGACCTTGAACGGCTCAATCAGTGCATGGCTGATGACGATCCCTCGATCGCGCTTGCCGGGCAAGTCGGTAGCCAGATCAAGATCCGCGTCGGCAATAGCTGGCTGCTTGCCAGCG
>JAHDDJ010000329.1 GCA_020629385.1 Erythrobacter sp. | reverse complement strand
TTCCTCGCCACCTGTCTTGGCGGACGGGCAGAACCGATTGGCGATACGGTTGCCAATTCGACCGCGGAAATCGTCGAAGGCGCAGAACATGTGAAGGGACTGGAAGACGCATTGGCCGAATGATTGAGTGGCTAATCGCAACCAGTTGCTGACAAACGGGCCGCGCATGGGTAATCCTTGCGCGGCTTTTTGTTGGGAGAATGCGAAGTGAGTGAGCGCAAGGCAATTTTCATCACCGGCGGCGGATCAGGTATCGGCCGCGCCATAGCGCTCAAATTCGCGCAGCAGGGCTGGTTTGTTGGCCTCGGTGATATCAGCGAGAGCGGGATGAAAGAAACCGCTGCTCTGATCGGCACAGAGCACACGTCCAGCCATGTGTTCGATGTCCGCGAACGCGCAGCGTGGGACGAGGCGCTGGACGCATTTATAGCCAAGAGCGGACGCATGGATGTGCTCGCCAACAATGCCGGCATTCCGATTGGCGGATCGATTATCGAGAATAGCGAGGACGAGATCACCCGCTGCCTCGACATCAATCTGAAAGGCGTATTGTTCGGCGCGCAGGCCGCGCATCCGCATCTCAAGAAAACCGCTCCGGGATCATGTCTGCTCAACACTGCCAGCGCAGCGGGCATTTATGGCAGCGCGGGCGGGTCGGTCTATTGCGCAACCAAGTTCGGTGTGCGCGGCATTACGGAATCGCTCGATGGCGAGTGGGCGGTGGACGGGATCAAGGTCCGTTCACTGATGCCCAGCTTCATCGACACGCCGCTGCTCGACATGGTGCCAAATGCAGGCACCAACGAACACATTCGCAACCGCGTAAAAGCTTCCGGTCTGGAAATTACTCCGGTCGAGGAAGTGGCCGAAGCCGCATGGCGTGCGGTGCATGAGGACAAGCTGCACTGGCCGGTCGGCAAGACCGCCAAGAGCATCGCCTTTGCCGCCCGCTGGATGCCGGGCCGCGTGCGCAAACAGATGCGCGGGCAGATGCAGTTACTGGGCGAGTAGGCGTTATTGCAGGCTGTCGCGAACGGCTTTGCCCTTCTCGCTGAGCATACCGTCAAGCTGGGACCACGGAACCGTCACCGCCTCGCCGCACGCTTTTATGACATGAGGCAAATCGGGCTCAAACACGATTCCATTACGAGCGAGGCCCAGCTCCCAACCGGGAAAGTCGCGGATTTCCTGCCAACAATCGGAACCCTCGACAGACCAGTTCTTGCCAATGGCTGTTTTGAGTTCATCGGACACATGCCGGACAAGCCGTTGCGGCAACGGGTCGTCGCTCGACACGTCATAGAAAACGAATGACGCGTCAGTCAGGAAGAGTGAAGGGTCGACTTCTTCACCGCTTTGCCGGTCATAGACGCGGCGCTTGTTCCAGAAACTGGGATGCGCGCCTCCGCAATAGATGCTGGTGCTGTGGACTACTCCGAGCCAACGGTCCGAGATCAGTTCGGGCATAACTTCATGGTGGAAGGTCCCGTCAGCACCCCAACGCAAATGCATCATGCCCATGCATTGCATGAAGTTTGACGTGCCCGATCCGTCAGGCATGGCTTTCCGGAGCGTTGCATTAATCAACGTATCACCGCTTTGCTCAGGTTTCAGTGCGAAACTCGCGATGCTGACACTTTCGGATTCGAATTGAGGTCCCGCAACGTAGCGAAGGCGAGTATAGCTTACACCTTCGAATACCGCCTCAGATTCCACAACCTTGTCCCCACGCATGCGCGGGGCGAGAAATTCCGGTGATTCGCAGGGCCCGGTGAATTGGTCTTTGGTGAAAGGTTTCCGTTTGAGCCGGATCGGCAAATTGCGTTTAGCACTCACCCATTTGCCCGAAAGTGCATCCTGTCCGCTGATCGCCATGTGCCAGATGCCGCCGGTTGGATCGTCATAGCCGAGTCTCTCCACTAGCAGTCCAGGTGTCTCGTCCTTGTCGGGGCGCAAAGCAATAGGTTTGAGATGCTCAAGATAATAATATGTGCCTGTAACGCTGCCCGCATCGAAGCAAACCCGGATCGGCATTTTGCCAATCGTCCCGTCATACAGACCAGACGCAAATTGCTCGCCTTCCGTCTCAGCCTGCGCAAGCGGGGCGGAAAACATCGCCCAAAAGGCGAATAGAGCAGCCAGAATTCTCACAACAATGCGTCAATAGCTTTCGCCAGCTTAACGTCACGTTGCGACAGGCCGCTTCCCTCGCCCGGGACGTCATGCGTGGTCAGCGTCACCTCTACCTTGTTGTAGACGTTGAACCATTCGGGATGATGGTCCTGCTTTTCCGCCAGAATTGCGACGCTGGTCATAAAGCCGAAAGCGTTGACGAAATCGTCGAATTCGAACCGGCAATGGATCGCCTTGCCATCATCGCGCAGCCCCCAGCCGGTCAGTTCCTGCATCGCGGCATCGCGTTCGGCTTCGGTCAGTTCGATAGCGGCCATGGGT
>JAHDDJ010000328.1 GCA_020629385.1 Erythrobacter sp. | reverse complement strand
GGCCGATCATGGCGGCGATGGTTACGAAAAGGGATTTCATTGGTTTCTCCTATGGTGAGTTGACGAAAGCCCCGCAGCGCCTCACCTACGCAGTGCGGGAATGGGGGAATAGCCGACCTGCATCAAGTCGCTGCGTAGAGCAGAACATCGGCGCTGTATGTTCGCGTTCCAGGGGCCACCGACCCATTAAGAGCGCCTGCGTTGTCTGGCAGATTTGTGATTAGCAAATTGCTAGAAACAAAGTCGGCAACGCCGTTGATTGTCGTGAAGGGCAGGTAGAGGCTTGGGTCGCTGCCATTGTCTTGCACTGCGAGTCCGACATTGATTCCAGTGTCTGGAACAGGCGTTGCAGAAGCGACAGCCACACCGTTGACAAAAACCACACCAGCCGCGTCGTAGTTTGGCGTGTTGTCTTGCTCCGCGCGAACGCGGATAGTGATGGTGTCGCCTTGCGATACCGCCAAAAATCTTTGGGAATTCGTATCTGGGTTAATCACAGACGGAACAGAAATAAAGCCAACACCAGCAGGTACAGTGTAGATCAAATCCGCTTGCTGATAGTTGCCAAAGGAAGACCACGACTCACCGGTGTATGCCAATTGATCCGTAGGCAGCGGCGCACTCACAGACACAACCGAAGCACCGCCGGAACCCGCGCCCTCTTGCGTGAAGGTCACATACGCGCCCGCACCGCCGTTGGCGTTGCAATCCCAGAGCATCAGGCAGTTCGGCGTGACGCTATCGTCGATCCACACCGGAGGCCCCAACACAGTTGGCGCAGCGCCAAGGTCAGACAGCAACGGCAGGCCAAGCGGATCAGCAACAGAGCCGTCACCGGTCAGCGTTGCATCCGTCTCAACAGCGCCGCCGCCAGACGCGGGAAGGTCCGACCAAACAAGATCACCATTGGCGTCAACCGTCAGATACTGGCCCTCGCCGCCGCCGGTCAAAGCAGGGACGGACCATGTGCCATCTGCCGCCGCTTCAATCGTCTCGCCGTCCGCCGTGGGAATGACCAGACCGTCCAAAGCATCGGAAAGAGCCGCGACCTGATCCTTGGATGCAAGGCAAACAGGGTCCGCACCCTCGATCGTCGGGGCAACCCAAATGCCCGCATTCGGCCCGTCGAGAATTTGATACAGCGCACCAGGAGGCAAGCACCCGTCGTTGTCCGACAGATACTTGTCAAAGGCCGCTTGCGTGAAAGGCGCGGCACCCGCAGGGTACAGGATTTTCGAAGGGGTAGAAGAACGGGACATTGCTTAACTCCAAGCAGCAGGAAGGATTGTGTTTTTGCGGGGCGGATAGAGAATGCAGCCGTCTTGCCAATCGCGATCCGGCTTGCGGTATCCGATCCAGTTCACAGGGATCATGTCCTTGAACCAAACCGGCGGGGTGAAACGCTCACCCTCGCAATCCGACCATTTCACGGGCCAGCTAAATTCGCAGTATTCTTGCGGCCAGTAGGACGCGCAGTATTCAACGCACTCCCACTCAGGGAACGGGTTGCGGCGCGCGGGCTTTACATCCCAAGGTGAAGCATCGACGTCATCCGTCGCAGCCTCGTCGTCCAAAGAAATAGGCACGAAACTACCCCCAACCATTTGCCAAATCTGGCCATCCTCGAAAGTCGGAATCTTCGCACTCAGGCTTTCCAGATCAGCGGCAAAGCCAGACACAGCCGCATCGAGCAAATCCGCGCCAGCAGGACCGCAAACACCAGCCCCAAGCGCACCATCCAAGCGGCATTCAATGAGCTCACACTTGCGCCGCACTCGGTCGAAATACCCATTGAGGGACGCGACGACATCGCGGCCACCAATCTTGTTCAACTCAAATGAAATGTCGGGATCGTAAACCAGACAAACAGCGTCCGACTCGCCCTTGAGGATCAGGGACCGGCCACCAATTCCATCGGCTTCAATCGTGAAGTCAGTGACTTCCTCGCCCTCGACAAACACGCGGATGAAGTCCTCGCGGTCGAAGTCCGCCGGAACGGTCACACCGTCAGCCGTATAGGAAAGATTTTGCACAACAGAAGCCATGCAGACTTGATACTACCGCCAATAGTGAATAATGCACCTGCTACATTTGGAGGAACACCATGACAGCAGGATCACTTGTAGGCTCAATTCTCGTTGGCCTCGTCGTCGTCGGCATCATTCACCTTGTGACCAAGGAAAAAGAGTAGCGCCTACTCGACCGCCGCTTGCAGCGCGGGCTTGGCGTACCAGTTCAGCATCTCGCGGATCACCGGCACGTTGTGGAATGGCATGACGCGAACCGCCGTGTTCACGGTTGCGCCCGTCACGCCCTCGTCAGCACCTTGAAATTCGCGCGACAGATCACCGACAAGCCCCAAGCCGTCACCCACCATTCCCATCGACGGACCCGCCAGAGAGCCGAACACGTTGCGGTTCTGGTAGCGCGATGAACCGCGTGTCTGCCCGTCATCAC
>JAHDDJ010000327.1 GCA_020629385.1 Erythrobacter sp. | reverse complement strand
GAAATCCGCCGCACGATCCAGATTCTTGCGCGCCGTACCAAGAACAACCCCGCACTGATCGGTGAGCCCGGCACTGGTAAAACCGCCATCGCCGAAGGGTTGGCGCTGCGCATCGCCAATGGTGACGTGCCCGATAGCCTCAAAGGGCGCACGCTTATGTCGCTCGATATGGGGGCGCTGATTGCCGGCGCTAAGTATCGCGGTGAATTCGAAGAACGGCTTAAGGCTGTTCTTGACGAGGTGAAGGGCGCCGATGGCCAGATCATCCTGTTTATCGACGAGATGCATACGCTGATCGGGGCAGGGGCGTCAGAAGGCAGTATGGATGCCTCCAACCTGCTCAAGCCTGCTTTGAGCCGCGGTGAATTGCATTGCATCGGCGCGACCACGCTGGACGAATACCAGAAGTATGTCGAGAAAGACCCGGCACTTCAGCGGCGTTTCCAGTCGGTCTATATCGACGAGCCGACAGTCGAAGACACTATATCGATCCTGCGCGGGCTGAAGGAGAAATACGAGCTGCATCACGGGGTGCGCATCACCGATGGCGCGCTGGTTGCAGCGGCGCAATTGTCCAACCGCTATATCCAGAACCGCTTTCTGCCAGACAAAGCTATCGACCTGATGGACGAAGCGGCGAGCCGCATCCGCATGGAGGTGGAATCGAAGCCGGAAGAGATCGAAAGTCTCGACCGCAGGATTATCCAGCTCAAGATCGAGGAATCCGCTCTCGGCAAGGAATCCGATAAGGCTTCCAAAGATCGACTCCATGCCTTGCGTGAGGAATTGGCCAATCTGGAGCAGCAATCATCGGAACTGACGACGCGCTGGCAGAACGAGCGTGACAAGATCCATGCAGAAAGCCGCCTGAAAGAAGAACTCGATCAGGCGCGGCTGGAGCTTGAGCAGGCCCAGCGCGAAGGCGATCTGGCCAAGGCCGGTGAGCTGTCTTACGGGCGTATCCCCGAGCTGGAGAAAGCCATCGAAGCGGCATCGGACCAGACCGAAAACGCCATGCTGCGTGAAGAAGTCACCGAAGACGACATTGCGGCGGTTATTTCGCGCGCCACAGGCATACCGATTGACCGCATGCTGGAAGGCGAGCGCGAAAAACTGCTCAAGATGGAGGAGGTTATCGGCCAGCGGGTGATCGGGCAGCGCCAGCCTATCGAGGCCGTGTCAAAAGCTGTTCGTCGTGCGCGCGCTGGCTTGCAAGATCCGAACCGGCCGTTGGGCAGTTTCCTGTTCCTCGGGCCCACCGGCGTCGGCAAGACCGAGCTGACCAAGGCGCTCGCCGAATTTCTGTTCGATGATGACAGCGCGCTGGTCCGCATCGATATGAGTGAGTTCATGGAAAAACACGCGGTCGCGCGACTTATCGGCGCGCCTCCCGGCTATGTCGGCTATGAAGAGGGCGGCGTGCTGACCGAAGCGGTCCGTCGCCGGCCCTATCAGGTGGTGCTGTTCGACGAGGTCGAGAAAGCCCATAGCGATGTGTTCAACGTGCTGCTGCAGGTTCTTGACGATGGCCGCCTTACCGACGGGCAGGGCCGCGTGGTCGATTTCAGCAACACGCTGATCATTCTGACCTCCAATCTCGGTAGTCAGTATTTGGCAAACATGGAGGACGACCAGAAGGTATCCGACGTAGAGCCGCAGGTGATGGATGTTGTACGCGGGCATTTCCGCCCTGAATTCCTCAACCGGCTGGACGAAATCATCCTGTTCCACCGCCTCGCGATGGAGCACATGGCGCCGATCGTCGAAATCCAGGTCAACCGCGTCCAGAAGTTGCTCAAGGATCGCCAAGTCAGGCTGGATCTGACCGAGGCGGCGCTACGCTGGCTTGGGCGCGTGGGCTATGATCCGGTTTATGGTGCGCGTCCTTTGAAGCGTGCTGTGCAACGTTACCTCCAGGACCCGCTGGCCGAGATGATTCTCCAGGGTGATGTCCCCGACGGCAGCACGGTAAAAATCGACGAAGGTGATGGCGAGCTGAATATGACGGTTGAATAATACGTCAAATGCCCCTTTATGAGACATAAAATTACGTCACTCAAAGATTGCTGTGTGATTAACGCAACAGGGCCAGAAAAAGCCTTATTGCGCTTTGACAAGCTTACGAGGCTATTGCAGTACCTCAGGTCTCGAAGGGACCGGGGGCCCTCGATCTGCCGATTCTGATCGGAAAAGTGGACGGGGAATCCACTTCTGATCAGCTTCTTTCAGAAGCCTCCTGTCCCGAAATGTCGCGACTGGAGTACTTAATGAAAAAGTTTCAAAGTAATGCGTTCCGGGGTCTGGCGGGTTCTGTCTCTGCTCTTGCCCTCGTCGTATCCGCACCTGCTTACGCTCAGGATGCCAATCCTGAGGAAGAGGAAGAGAATGTAGACGTTTCGGATAGCGATGCTTCCGGTACCGAAGAAGGTGCCCCGATCGTTGTTACCGGTTCACGTAT
>JAHDDJ010000022.1 GCA_020629385.1 Erythrobacter sp. | reverse complement strand
CCTTCCTTCATGCCTTGTGACGATTGCCTGAGCATCGCACCGGTTCCCTTGCTGACAGGAACCTCGGTGGTGTTTTTGCCGCGGGTTACCCGAACGGTCGGACCTTTCGGGGCAGCACCGCTAGGGACACCCATGGCAGCTGGTGCCGGTGGTGCTTTACGACCTTCATTCTGGGCGGGTTTGGAGCTGCGTTGGAAGCGGGAAACATCACCGCCGGTCACGAAAGTTGTGCTTTTGTCGACAGGACGTGACATCGCTTTACGAAGAAGAGCTTCTTCTTCTTCAGGCGTAGCGTCATCGGGAACTTTCACTTCGCCCGAAGCGATCGCTTTTTCGAGTTCGCTCTGATTGTCGGCAATCGAGCGCAGCGACAGGCTGAGTGTGCCGATTGTCTGGGCAACAGCGACCTTTTCAGCGATGCGTGGGGTCACTTCAAGAGTGACCGTACGGAACGCGCGCACCACGGTCTTACCGGCTTCGTTGGTTTCCTGCGTGGTCGACTGGTCGGTAGCAAGAACGCGAAGATTGGACAGGATGGTTTCAGATGCCTTCAGCGCTTCACCTTCGCCCTTGACGCTTTGTGTCAGAACAAGATCAACGCGGTCACCCGGGAAGACGAAGCCGCCAACACCGGTTTTGGCCGAGACGGGGACAGTGACGGCACGCATGCCGGGGCCAAGCGCTGCAGCCAGGAACCCGCGATCGCCCGGTTTCACCAAAGAACCTTGTGTAACGGGCTCACCAGCAGTGACCTGATGACGGACAACCGTGCCCAGCAGCTGGGAAACATCGGATTCACCGTCAATGAAATAGGCGTCCTGGACAAGCTCTTCCGGCCACATCTGGTAACTGATCGCATCAGCTGTAATGATCGTACCGGTCGGCAAGCTGCGCTGGGCAACAAGGACTTTCGGTCCCTGAGGCTCTACTGGTGCAGCCTCAACCTGTGGAGCGGACGCTCCTGCAAACATGCTCCGAGCTGCCAAAGCAGTACCGATCGCGATGATCAGTGCGCCTACCAGCAGAACCAGTTTTTTCCTGTCCATGGCTAATCTAGCCCCCTATTTCGTTGTCCGGAATGAACAACATTCGTTGATTTCAGCGTTGAGTACGCGCTGAATGGTTAAAATCAGGTTCACCCAACCGTCGCCGCCATCTGGGCCGCGGGCAGATAGTGATTGCCGATGACCCACAAGCCGCCGGCAGAGATTGCGACGCCATACGGAATGGCGAGTTTCTCGCGTTGGCGGCGCATGACGTGCCAGACGCCCATCACCACGGTCAGCACACCGCCGACCAAAGCCATCACGATCAGGAGTTGCAGGAACCATGTCGGTTCGATCCAGAATGCGAGCGCGGTAAGCAGTTTGACGTCACCGCCGCCCATTGCACCGATCGCAAACAGGCCAGCGAGAACTGCGAATGCAGCCAGCGCAACGCCGAGTTGGATCGCGACGTCGGGCCACAGCGCCATACCGCTGGCCCACCACCACAAAGGTGCGACAAGGATGATTGCGGCATTCAGCCAATTGTCGATCTGGCGACGGCGGATATCGGTAAAGGCTGCAAACAGCAGCGCGATTGCCAATGCAATAAGCAGTCCGTATTGGAAAATTTCGCCCGGCATGTGTGCCCCCCAAAAGGTCTTCGAGGCACCCGTGCTACAGCGCAGTGCTTACTAAAAAGTAACCAAACGCAGGAGGATGGTATTAGCCACGCACAAAAAGTCGTTGTGAACCCTGAGGTTTTCGATCGGCGCGCCATTCCCGCAACGGCGAAAGAGAGCGTGTGGCACGCGCCCGATGGTCATGCAGTCCGCCGGATCGACTGGCCTGCAGGCGAAAAAACTGCGCGCGGCTCCATCCTGTTTTTGCCCGGGCGGGGCGATGCCTATGAGAAATATCTGGAGACCTTGCACCAGTGGCACGAGGCCGGCTGGTCGGTAACCGGTGCAGACTGGCGCGGACAGGCCGGTTCCGGCCGGCTGGGCAATGACCCGGTAACGGGCCACGTTGACGATTTCTCTGTCTGGGTTGATGACCTCTCGGCGCTATGGCTTGAATGGAAAGCCAGCACACCGGGGCCGCATATTCTGGCGGGCCATTCCATGGGTGGTCACATCATTACACGTGCTCTGGTGGAAAAGCGGGTCGATCCTGAGGCGGTTGTGCTGTCCGCGCCGATGCTCGGCTTTATAGGCCGATTGCCTAGGGGGTTGATGCACCGGGCGTCTGCGCTGATTGCGCGCTTGAAAGGGCGCACTGCGCAAGCCTGGAAGTGGAGCGAAAAACCCGGTGAAATTCCCGTCGGTCGAATCAATCTGCTTACGCATGACAAGGACCGCTATGAGGACGAATTGTTCTGGCGCAAAGAGCGGCCCGAACTGGTAATGGGCCCCGGCAGTTGGGGCTGGGTCGAGCGCGCCTACGCCTCCATGGCGGCTATATTCGCACCGGGTTTGCTAGAAAGCACCCAAACGCCAGTGCTGTTCGTGGCGACTTCGAACGACAAGCTGGTTTCCATACGTGCCATCGAGGACGCTGTGCACCGGTTGCCGAATGGCGAAATTTGCGCCTTTGGCAAAGAAGCGCATCACGAGATATTGCGCGAAGTCGATCCGGTGCGCGATCGTGCCATGGCCGCAATTGCTGAATTTCTTGACCGGGTCGCTGCCAAGCCGTGACTTCAATACTGTTTGACTACTGCATTGTCGGCGCGGGTATGGCCGGGGCAAGCCTTGCTGCGGAGCTTGCGCCTTTTGCCAGTGTCCTGTTGCTCGAAGCGGAAGACCATCCCGGCTATCATGCCACCGGACGCTCTGCCGCTTTTTGGGAGGAGTGTTACGGTGGACCCGACGTGGTTCCGCTAACACAGGCATCGCGCCCCTTTCTGGAAAGACATGGTCTGCTCAACCAGCGCGGCGCGCTTTATATCGGGCGCAACCAAGATGTGCCTGCTTTGGATAGTTTCGTAGGTCGGTTTGCGCCCAAAGGTGTTGAACTGGTGCGGTTGGGCCGAGACGAGTTGAATGGCAAAGTCCATGGACTGAAGCCGGATTGGTGCGAAGCCGTGTGGCAACCCGAATGCGCGGATATTGATGTTGCGCGTTTACATACACACTATCTTGCGGCGGCCCGTAGAGGCGGGGCGCGACTGGAAATCAGGGCGCGGCTGGAAACTGCGCGGAATGGCAGCGAGGGTTGGTCCCTGTCGACAACCGACGGGCGGGAGTATTCTGCAAAGCGGTTGATCAATGCCGCAGGTGCCTGGGCTGACAATGTGGCGCAAATGGCTGGCGTGAAGCCGCTTGGTATCCGGCCTTACCGCAGGACCGTTGCGCAATTGCAGACAGCGCCGTTGCCTGACGCTAGATTGCCGTTGATCCTCGATATTTCGGGTAACTTCTACTTCAAGCCCGAAAGCGGGCGACTGTGGCTGAGCCCGCATGATGAAGTGCCGACCGTGCCGTGTGACGCCGCGCCGGAAGAACTGGACGTCGCCAATGCGATCGCCCGCTTTGAAAGCGTGGTTGAGTGGGATGTGCGCAAAGTCGAGACGAAATGGGCGGGGCTGAGAAGCTTCGCGCCGGACCGCTTGCCAGTCTATGGGCCGGATCCGGCGGAACGGGATTTCATATGGTTTGCAGGGCAGGGCGGATTTGGAATCCAAACTGCGCCTGCTGCCGCATCTTTGGTGGCTTCCTGCCTGCTTGAAAGGCAGCCAAGTCTCGATGTTACAACGATTGACATGACGACTTATGCTCCCGGCCGCTTTGGCTAGATTTTCTCGGGACAGCCGTTAAAGTTGGGAGAACACTAACCTCAAGGAGAGAGCCAGATGGCACACCGTTTTGAAATCCGTAACAACAAGAAGGGCGAATTCGTCTCTTATTTCATCTACAATTCGGAAACGATCTGGTGGACCGAAGGCTATAGCTCCAAAGCCAGCGCCAAGAATGCGATTGAGTCGGTTCTGAAGAACGGCCCGGGCGCTGAAGTGGTTGACACAACCAAGGGTTGATCCTGCTCAAGAATTCACAAAGGGGGATGTAGGCCGCTGCCTGCATCCCCTTTTTTGTTGGCTGGAATTATCTGACGGAATCGGCCTGATCACTGGCGAGGCGGTCTGCGCGCTCGTTTTCGGGGTGCCCGTCATGCCCCTTTACCCAGTGCCAGTTCATTTTGTGCCGATCAGACGCCTCGATCAGGTCATGCCACAGATCGGCATTGCGCACCGGCTTCTTGCTGGCATTGATCCAGCCGCGTTTTTTCCACCCGTGAACCCACTTGGTAATCCCGTCGAGCACATATTTGCTGTCTGAATAGAGATCGACTTCGCACGGCTCTGTCAGCGCGTTCAAACCTTTGATCGCGGCCATCAGCTCCATGCGGTTATTTGTGGTTTCAGGATCTGCACCCGACAGTTCTTTCTCATGCTTTCCCATGCGAAGGATTGCGCCCCAGCCGCCTGGTCCGGGATTGCCCTTGCAGGCACCATCGGTGAAAATCTCGACATGCTTCATGGCTTTATCTTAACGCGCTGCCGGTCAGAGTGAAAAGGCGTCCGCGCCACTTTCCGCGTAAAACTGCAACCGCCGGGCAAAGTCCATCGGATCTTTGCGGGTCACCAGTGCATCGTCAGGTGTGTCGATCCAGTCGAACGTACGGGTAGCGACAAAGCGCATTGCCGCCCCCTTGCCAAGCATTGGCAAGGCATCTCGCTCGGCATCATTCAAAATCCGGCGCGACTGATAGCCGGCAATCAGCGCTTTAGAGAGCGAAGGGTTGAACACCCGTCCGTCTCCGGTGAAGCACCATGCCGCGTGGGTAACGGCCAGATCATATGCGGCAAAATCGGTGCATGCGAAGTAGAAATCGATCAGGCCGCTTACTCGGTCATTGAGCATCAATACATTGTCGGGGAACAGGTCCGCATGAATCGTCGCGACGGGTAGGTCGTCCGGCCACTCTGCAAGCAAGGACGGCAGATGTTCTGCCACGATTTCCGCCAGATGCGGATCAATCATTGCGATACGATCCGACCCGCATTGATCGAACAGGCCTTGCCAATCCTTTGGACGCAAGTCGTTCTTGCGCCGTGCCGGATAGTCTTCGGAGGCGATATGGATGGCTGCCAAGGCTTCACCCACTGCATAGGCTTGTGCGGTATTGGGCGTATCAATCGAGACGCCCGGCAGAAATTCAATAAGAGCAACAGCCTTTCCATCGATCTGGCTGTAAGCCGCACCATTGCGATCATGGATGGTCGCCGGGACCGGACAGTCACGCTCTGCAAGATGATCGAGAAGGTTTAGGAAATATGGCAGTTCGGAAATGTCGATACGCCGTTCATACATGGTCAGGATGAAGCGGCCCTGCGTCGTTTCAATCAACCAGTTGCTGTTGGATATTCCTTCAGCGATGCCTTTGGCTGAAATCAGAGTGCCGACATCATACTTGCTAATCAGGTCTGACAGCGTTTCTGCACTGAGATGTGTGTAGACGGCCATGCTGCGGAGCTATCAGTCGAGCAATTGACGCGGCAGCTTGAACACCATCTTTTCTTCGGTCGTAACCAGAGTGTGTTCCTCGACCTGACGGATTTCGGAAAGGCGGTCGATCACTTCGCGTACCAGAGATTCCGGAGCTGATGCGCCTGCTGTTAACCCCAATGTCTTGATATTCGTCAGCCACATCGGATCAATATCGGCTGCGCGGCGAATTAGCATCGCGGGCGTACCGCACCGTTCCGACACTTCAACAAGCCTGAGCGAATTGGAACTGTTCCCCGCACCGATTACCAACACCAGATCACTTTCCGGTGCAATTTCCTTGACCGCAGCCTGACGGTTGGAAGTGGCGTAACAGATATCCTCTGCTTTCGGGCCGACAATATCCGGGTAGCGCTGCTTTAGCGCATTTATGATATCTGCTGTATCATCCACCGAAAGGGTGGTCTGTGTCAGGAAAGCGAGCTGATCGTCTGACGGGATTTCGAGATTTGCGACATCCTCGACTGTTTCAACCAGTGTCATCATGCCTTCGGGAACCTGGCCCATTGTCCCGATTACTTCGGGATGCCCGTCGTGGCCGACAAAGATGATGTGGCGGCCTTTCTCGATTTGCCGTTCCGCCTGCCGGTGAACCTTGCTGACGAGTGGGCAGGTTGCATCGAGATAATCCAATCCGCGCCTTTCGGCTTCTGCCGGAACAGCCTTGGGCACGCCATGCGCGCTGAACACGACCGGTGCATCGTCCGGGACCTCGTCCAGTTCCTCGACAAAGATCGCGCCTTTGTCGCGCAATTGATCGACAACATATTTGTTGTGGACGATCTCGTGCCGGACATAAACAGGTGCGCCGTAGCGTTCGAGCGATTTCTCGACGATTTCGATCGCGCGATCAACGCCGGCGCAAAAGCCTCGCGGGGCCGCGATGAGTACGGTCAATGGCGATTTTGTTGCGCCGGATGGGGAGGGCTGCAAGGGAGCATTCATATCTCGCCCTCTAGCGCTTTGCTGCACAGGCCGCTAGGGGCGGAAAAACGAATTTACCTTGCGCGGCACCGCCAAGAATTTGAAGGACTAAGCTGCATGAAACCGACACGCCCGATCCTCGTCGCTCTAATCTTGGGTACTGCGCTTGCGGGATGCAACAACCGGGGAGAGCTAGTTGTTGATCAGGGTGTGGGCGTCACGGCAGTGCGTACGGCATGTCCGGCCGTTGGCGTTCCTGATTACACGGGCGATGTGACGACCTTCCGGACTTCGGGAGCCACAACCGCCGACCAGATCGACGTCGTTGCAAATATCACCAATGTTCGTAGCAGCTGCAACGAATCCGGCGAGAAAGTGTATTCAGAGGCGACGTTCGACGTTCTTGCACGCCGCACGGATACGCGGGGAGCGCGGACTGTGGAATTGCCTTATTTCTCGACAGTGCTGCAAGGTGGCAGCGCCGTTCAGGCCAAGCGAATTGGTACAGTCAGCATTACTTTCGCCGATGGTCAGGAGCGCGCGCAGGCTTCCGGTAAGGCCGGTGCCTTTGTGGATCGCGCCGCCGCAACACTTCCGGCTGAAATTCGCGAGAAAATAACCCGTCGCCGCAAGCCTGGTGATCCTGATGCAGCGCTAGACCCGCTTGCCGATCCGCAGGTTCGTGCAGCAGTCCAGCGGGCAACATTTGAACTTCTGGTCGGCTTTCAGCTGACGCAGGACCAACTGGCCTACAACGCAACCCGCTAATCTTCGCGAATCGCCCCTGGTTTTCTGCTGGGCAGCAGGGCCGTTTTGCTTGCGATTCTGGCCAATTCGGCTAGGCGCGCAGCATGTCCGATAAAGCTGTCAAAAACACGACGTTACACGCTGCCTTTGCCGAGAAGGTTGATGCCATTCTTGCTGCTCTGGAAGCAGAGGCTGTCTTACCCGCCGGTACCAATCGCGCCAATGTGGCTGTCGAACCTCCCCGCGATCCCAGTCACGGCGATCTCGCGACCAACGCAGCCATGGTCCTCGCAAAGCAGGCAAAGTCCAATCCGCGCGAATTGGCGGGGAAGATTGTCGAGAAATTATCGGCTGATCCTGCGGTGGAATCTGCAGAAATTGCCGGACCCGGCTTCATCAATATGCGCCTTGCCGACAGTGCATGGCTGGATGAATTGTCCGCTATAGCTGCCCTCGGCGCCGATTACGGCCGCTCGACCATGGGCGGCGATACGCGGGTGAATGTCGAATATGTCTCGGCCAACCCTACCGGGCCGATGCATATGGGGCACTGCCGCGGCGCAGTGGTCGGCGATGCACTGGCTGCGCTCATGGAGTTCTCTGGCCACACGGTGATTCGCGAATATTACGTGAATGATGCTGGCGGACAGGTCGATGTCCTCGCCCGGTCCGCGCACCTGCGGTACCGTGAGGCGTTGGGCGATACTATCGGGACAATACCTGATGGACTTTACCCCGGAGACTATCTGATTCCTGTTGGCCAGGCTTTGGCCGAATCACTGGGTGACCGGTACAAGGATGCGCCAGAAGCCGAATGGCTCGAAATATTCCGCAAAGAAGCGGTTGCTAAGATGATGGAACTGATCAAAGCCGATTTGGCTGTGCTCGGCATCCATCACGACGTTTTCGCCTCGGAAGCCGAACTGCAGGCAGCCGGCAAACCGGAAGCAGCGGAGCAGTGGCTGCGCGAACATGACCTCGTCTATGACGGCGTTCTCGAAGCTCCCAAAGGCAAGACGCTGGAAGATTGGGAAGCGGTGGAATTGCCGCTTTTCCGCTCGACCAAATTTGGTGATGATCAGGATCGCCCGATCAAGAAAGCCGACGGGAAATGGACCTATTTCGGCGCTGATCTGGCATACCACCTGCAAAAAGCAGACGCCGCAGATGCTCTGGTCAATATCTGGGGCACCGATCACGCAGGCACGGTGAAACGGATCAAGGCTGCTGTCGCGGCATTGGCCGAGGGTCAGGACAAAAAAATTCCGTTCGACGTAAAGCTGGTCAATATGGTCAAGCTGCTGCGCGGCGGTGAGCCCGTCAAAATGTCCAAACGATCGGGTTCGTTTGTGACGCTGGCCGAGGTGGTCGAGGAAGTCGGGAAGGATGTGGTGCGCTTCACCATGCTGACTCGCAAACCGGATTCGCAGATGGAATTCGACTTCCAGAAGGTCAAGGAAACCAGCCGCGATAATCCCGTGTTCTACGTGCAATATGCGAGTGCACGGATTCACAGGAATATCCGCAAAGGCGCGGAGGAGGGCATTACGCCTTCCCCTGAAGCACTCGACCAGCTTGGCAGCGAGGAACTGGACTTGCTGAAAGTCGCTGCCCAATTCCCGCGCATGGTGGAAACAGCGGCAACGGCGGCGGAACCACACCGGATCGCCTATTACCTCGATGAACTCGCGTCAGCATTCCATGCATTCTACAATCTCGGAAATGACCGCCCCGAAAAGCGGTTCATCGTGGCACAGAACCCGCAATTAAGCGCGGCAAGGCTTTTCCTCGCAGCGCAGATCGGGCAAGTCATTCGAAATGGGCTCGCTCTTCTCGGAGTTGATGCCGTCGAGGAGATGTAAAGATGACCGTTCAACAGGGGTTCGGACATAGCGGGTATGGTCCCGAAGACGACGAGTATTATCGTGATGACGAGCATGTGGAATCCTATGACGAGGATGCCACAATCGAAGAGCTCGACCTTGTTGAAGATGACGAGCCGCTGCCTTGGCTCGAATCGGATTACGATGAAGAAGATGAGGGTGTCGATACCGGTCGTTTGATCGGGTTCATCCTGCTCAGCCTTGTCGCGCTTGCCCTGATTCTTGCCGTGGCGTGGTACTTCCTGCGCGATAAACCCGATCCTGATCTCCTGCCTGCCGGCGAAACCATCGAAGCGCCTGATGGCCCGGTCAAAGAGCGTCCAGATGACGCAGGCGGCAAGACTTTTGAAGGCACGGGCAATGTTGCACCGTCGGTAGGGCAGGGCGAAACTGTCGAAGGCACGCTTTCAAACGGTGATGGCGATACAACCCCGCGACCCAGCATCGATGCTGCAACCGGTTCAACTGGACCAGACAATGCTGGGGCATCGGGTGCTGGCAACACAGCAGGAAGTGTTGGTGTTCAGGTGGGCGCATTCAGCTCGCGTGACAGCGCTGTTGCTGCATGGTCGACGTTGCGAGGCCAGACGACCGCGCTCAACGGTTTCAGCAATCGCATTGTCGAAGGTGAAGTCGATGGCGGTAAAGTGTATCGTCTTCAGGCTGTCGCTGGTGATGAAGCCGCGGCCAACCGTTTGTGCAACGCGCTGAAAGGTGATGGAATTGCCTGCCAGGTGAAGCGCTGACCCGTTCCTCTGCGCTTTCGGGCTGATTTTCCACATGGCTTAGCGTTAGCGCGCTTGCGCAGGGCGCAGCGGGGTGCAACCGTCTACCTATGACACCCGCGATTTTCGGTATGGCTGGCGCGGTATTGACCGCCGACGAAAAGGCCTTCTTCAAAGAGGCTGATCCGGCTGGTTATATCCTGTTTGGTCGCAACTGCGAGAACCCCGAGCAATTGCGCGCGTTGACTGATAGCCTGCGCGAAATTCACGGGCGTGATCGCTTGCTGGTATCCATAGATCAGGAGGGTGGGCGCGTGGCGCGTCTTCGACCGCCCCTATGGTCTTCTTTTCCTGCAGCAGAAGCGTTTGACACGCTGTTCCAGCTGGCCCCTGCCAGCGCCATAGAAGCGGCGCGGCTTAATGCCTATGCGATGGGGCTGGAACTGGCGGAAATGGGTATTACGGTCGATTACCATCCGCCGCTCGATGTGCGTCAGGAAGGCGCACATGATGTGATCGGTGATCGTGCTTTTGGTTCGGAGCCGAAGCAGGTTGCCGCTTTGGGGCGGGCGACGCTGGACGGTTTGGCGAAGGCCGGAGTTGCGGGTTGCATCAAGCATATGCCGGGCCACGGTCGCACAACTACCGACACGCACAAATCCATGCCAACCGTGACGGCAAGCGCGGATGAACTGGAATGGGATATTGCCCCGTTCCGGACGCTGAAAGATGCGCCGGTCGGAATGACCGGACATTTGCTGTTTACTGCCTGGGATTCGGACAATCCGGCAACGCTTTCGCCGTTTGTTATCAACGAGATAATTCGCAAGCAGATCGGTTTCGATGGTCTGCTTTTGACGGATGATATCGATATGGAAGCGCTGTCCGGCACGGTGCCGGAGCGCGCAGAAAAGTCTATCGCAGCGGGATGCGATATTGTCCTGAATTGCTGGGCAAAGATGGACGATATGGCGCAAATTGCGGAACGACTGCCTGCGCTTGGCGATAAGGGCCACAAACGCCTTGAAGGTGCTCTGGCGGTGGCTGAACAGGCGCAAGAGGGCGGAGACAAAACGGATTTGCTCGCCCAGCGGGACGAGTTTCTGGCGATGGCGGAGGCTGCTGCATGAGCGAAAACGAACTTATGTTTGGCGACGCCAGTACAGCCGGTTCCGATGAAGACTGGATCGCACCAGCTTCAGCGGAAACCGAAGATACTGCGCTCTATCTGGAGCTTGACGGGTGGGAAGGACCGCTCGATCTGCTGCTCGACCTGGCGCGGCGCCAGAAGGTCGATCTGCGGCAGATTTCCATCCTCTCATTGGTCGATCAATATCTCGATTATATCGAGCGGGCCGAGGCGCTTAAACTGGAAGTGGCGGCGGACTATCTGGTGATGGCGGCATGGCTGGCATTCCTCAAATCCTCCATGTTGTTGCCCAAGGAAGAACAGGAAGACCCAAGTCCCGAAGAACTGGCGCTGAAACTTCAGTTGCGACTGCAACGCTTGGGGGCAATGCGCGAATCAGCAGCGCGATTGATGGCCCGCGACCGGATCGGGCGCGATGTGTTCGTACGCGGTGCGCCTGAAGGGTTGCGGATTGATCGCAAGACGCAATGGCAATGCGATATGTATGCGCTGATCCAAGGCTATGGACAGGTCAAAGCGCGCACTGCTCCTGCAATCCATATGGTGCGCGAGCGTCCTGTAATGACGCTGGAAAGTGCGTTGGACCGTGTGTCGGCGATGTTGGGTGTGACACTCGACTGGGTCTCGCTCGAGG
Organism: Erythrobacter sp.; assembly: GCA_020629385.1. Taxonomy (GTDB): domain Bacteria; phylum Pseudomonadota; class Alphaproteobacteria; order Sphingomonadales; family Sphingomonadaceae; genus Pontixanthobacter. Next base: position 3,966 of record JAHDDJ010000022.1, on the reverse strand, counting down.
AGTTTCTTCCACCTCATGCAGAACCACGTTTGCGCAAATCAGCCATGGCATCGAGCTTTGTCGCTGCGTTGGAACTGGCCCGTATGGGCAAGGCAGAAATTGCACAGGACAAAGTGTTCGGCCCGATGCGGCTGCGCAGGGTGGTGGCATGAGCGGCAAGCCTGACGATCTGCAGCGCGCCGTCGAAGCGACTTTGTTCGCCAGCGAAGAAGCAATGACTGTCGAGGCGATTGCCGGTCATTTGGGCGATGCCGATGTGTCGGCGGTGCGTGCAGCAGTGCAGGCCTTGGCCGAATTCTATCAAAATCGCGGTATCGAGTTGGTCGAGCGCGGCAAGAAATGGCATTTCCAGACCGCTGCCGATCTGGCGCATTTGCTTCGCCGAGAACGTGAACAGGTACGGCGCCTGTCGCGTGCGGCCACCGAAGTCCTCGCAATTGTCGCATATCACGAGCCTGTCAGCAGGGCCGAAATCGAGTCCATTCGCGGTGTCCAAACGGCCAAAGGTACGCTTGATGTGCTGATGGAGGCGGGCTGGATCAAGATTGCCGGGCGCCGCGAAGTGCCCGGGCGTCCGGTCATTTACGCGACCACGCCGGAATTCTTGCAACATTTTGGACTGTCTTCGCGGCGCGATTTACCCGGTATCGACGAATTGCGTGCCTCAGGTCTGCTTGACCCGGTTGATGATGCCTATGACGCGCTGACTGGCGTTGAGGAAGATAGAGCGGTAGACGAAGCAGATGACAATCAAGTCGACACAGCGAGCGATGACGCTGGTATTGATCAGGCTTGATCCCTATATTGCAGGAACAAACTTCGGCCCCAAGAGATCGGAAATAGTATCATGTCGCTAGGTCCATGGCAGCTCGCCATCATCGCTATCCTCATCCTCGTTCTTTTCGGGCGCGGGAAGATTTCCGAGATGATGGGTGATTTCGGTAAAGGAATCAAAAGTTTCAAGCAGGGCATGAATGACGATGACAAGGCAGATGCCAAGCCGTCCAGCCGCATCGAAGGCCCTGATGACAATGCGCCCAAGGCTGATGAAAGCACCAGTGCCCAGCCTACCGACAAAGCCCAATAACCCGTAAGGCAGCACCAGCATGTTCGACATTGGTGCGCTTGAATTGCTGGTCGTCGTGGTCGTTGCGATTATCGTAATCGGCCCGAAAGACATGCCGCAAGCGCTGCGTATTGCAGGGCGCTGGGTCGGCAAAATTCGCCGCGCCTCTGCACAATTCCGCTCCGGTTTCGATGCGATGGTGCGCGAGGCCGAGATGGAAGACATGGAAAAGAAGTGGAAGGAGCAGAACGCCAAGATCATGGCGGAGCATCCCGACACCGAAATGCAGCCCATTGCTGCAACTGCGGAAACGGCTGCCCCAACGGCGTCAAAGAATCCTCCGATGTCAGCGGATCCTGAGCCTGCTGAAACGCCCGAACGCTCTAGCGGGCAATCTGTAAAGAAGCCTGCGCCTCCCGAAGCTGTAGCCTCCAAGGATGACGAGCCAATGCTGCCTTTGGGCAAATCCGGAGAGCAATAGAAGTGGCATTGGGCATCAAGGATATCGACGAAAGCCAAGCGCCGCTGATCGACCATCTGGTCGAATTGCGCGGAAGGCTTGTGCGTTGCGTGGTTGCGCTGGCTGTCGGATTCGCGATCGGTCTGTACTTCGCCGACGATGTATATGGCTTTCTCGTCCGGCCGTTGGAATCTGCCTTCCCACCGGGCGAAGGGAAACTGATCTACACACAGCTTTACGAAGCTTTCGTGGTAGAACTGAAAGTCGCTTTCTTTGCCGGTTTCTGCATGACATTTCCGATTATCGCGAACCAGCTATGGGCGTTTGTTGCGCCGGGCCTGTATGCCAACGAGAAGAAGGCTTTCCTGCCCTTCCTCTTCGCGACACCTGTGCTGTTCGCAGCAGGGGCATCGCTGGCCTATTACATTGTTATGCCGACGGCCTTTAAGTGGTTCCTCGGGTTTGAGGGTGTAACTGGCGGCGTGCCGTTAGAGGCATTGCCGGCAGCCGGCTCCTATCTCTCGCTGGTCATGCAGTTTATTTTGGCCTTCGGAATCAGCTTCCTGTTGCCGGTTTTGCTCTTGCTGCTGAACCGTGCAGGGATTGTCTCGCGCGAACAATTGGCTGGCGCGCGGCGCTATGTGATTGTCGGGGTGGTTGCGATTGCGGCGATCATCACACCACCGGATCCAGGCTCTCAATTACTGTTGGCGGTTCCATTGCTGTTGCTGTTTGAAGGCTCGCTTTTGATAATGCGTTTCGGCGAACGCAAGGCCAAGAGTACAGCGGTTGCCGTCAGCGACGGAGATGAAGAGCAGGTTTCCGAAACACCGAACTGATCCGGCCTTCGCGCTTTGGCGGCAATGTGATGTCAGTCCATGAACGCACGTCCCACATCCCTACGATGGGGGGAGTGGCACAAGCCGACAGCAGTGGCTTCTCCCACCCAAACTGTTGCCTATACAGCAGGCACAAAAAAAGCGGGGCACCAAGGCCCCGCTCCTAATTTCATCTGTAGCCGAAGTTACGGGCTAGCAGGCGTATCGTCTTCGTTACCACCGGCAATGATGATGCCAGCGATAATTGCAGCAGCTGCGAGCAGAGCAAGGATGATACCTGCGCCGCCAGCATCGTCACCAAGTGCATTTTCTTCTGCAACAGGTGCAGCGGCACGGTCAGCGTCAACGCTTTGTGCAACAGCTGGCGATGCAGCCAAAGATACTGCTGCGGTTGCAGCAAGCAGGTTACGGAACTTCATCAATCGTCTCCTCAGAGCTCTCTATCTAAATTAACTTCTCGACCTCACTAGGGCAGTCACCTTGCGGAGGCAAGCCCCAATCTCGCATCAGATTGTCAATTATGTTACCGAATTGTAACACTTATCCTAGTTAACCGGACTATTGTGTTTGCCGATTATCAAGGCTGCTGCAGGCGGTAGAACTGACACGCTGAACTTCGAATGAGCGCATCGCAACATAAGGTTACATTTTGGTTAAAGTTCGGAAATGACAGATTTTTTTAGACGAGACGTTTGATAGCTGCGACAGGCTGTAAACGACCAGCATCATTCAGCCGAAAACACCTTGCGTCCGCCAACCCATGTTTCAAGAACGCGGGTTGCACGCAAATCTGCAGGAGCAGCAAGCATCGGGTCGCGGTCAATGAATACGAAATCAGCGCGTTCGCCGGCGACCAGTTTCCCGAATCGCCCGTCGGCAAAACCGGCATAGGCACCATCCGACGTAAAGGCGGCCAGCGCTTGCAGGCGATTCACCCGCTCTTCTGCGCGCCACCCGCCAAAAGGTTCGCCATCTGGTCCGGTCCGGCTGATCGCCGCTGCCAGCCCGGCAAAGGGATCAGGCGATTCGACGGGTGCATCCGATCCAAATGCCAGTTTGGAGCCGCGCTGTAGCAGGCTCTGCCATGCATAGGCACCTTCCAGACGTTCCGGATCAAGCCGCGCCTCGGCCATTGTCCGGTCCGAAGTCTGGTGCACGGGTTGCATCGAAGCGATGATTCCATGCTCGCCAAATTTGTCGAGATCCGCAGTGTCCACGATCTGCGCATGTTCGACGCGCCAGCGACGGTCGCCATCATATGTGGGGGCAAGCTCACCGATTGCATTCAGCACTTCAGCATTGGCCGCATCACCGATGGCGTGAATAGCCAGCTGAAAATTATCGAGCGCGGCTCGGCTCATCAAATTGCGTAGCTGCGTGCCGGTTTTCAGCGGCAGGCCGGTATTGCCGGCGTCATCATTATAGGGCCGCTTAAGCCATGCCCCGCGTGAACCCAGTGCGCCATCCAGATACAGTTTGACCCCGTTGAGACGCAGCTTGTCATCATACAACCACGGGCTTGGACCGGGACCACCTATGCGGACCATTTCTTCGGTACCTGCAGCATAGGCCATGATCCGCATTTTCAGCCAGCCGCTATC
>JAHDDJ010000326.1 GCA_020629385.1 Erythrobacter sp. | reverse complement strand
GTCTTGCTGGTAAATTCTTAAAATCTAAATAAATCCTCGTAATTTTAAACCTTGACATATAAAACCAAGATTATTAGGCAAAGAAAGAAAATGTTTTGAAAGTGTCTTCCGAGTGTTAAAATAAGGGAAACCTCATCAAACCCCAAATCTGTTGAATTTCGAGGTTAGATTACCTCTATAAAAAAAGATCGATTATTCGGGAGGCCGGCTTCGCTAGGGTAGTTGTTAACACTCTGTGTTTGAAAATGAACAACTACTTTGGAGTCGTAAATTTTTATTTATTTCGTAATCTTTCTCTAATTCGATTTTTTCTGCAAATTCAAAAATCTTTTAAAATTCGGAGTTTTTTATTAACGCTTCTTTTAGTTTTATATTCGGTTTACATTTTTTTGGAGAAAAAAAATTATGCAGAAATTAAAACATTTGGTTTTTTTCTTAGATTAAAATGAGATTTTAGACGTTCATCAATAACAATTTCCCAGAATAAGTTTAAAGAGAACTTAATAATCGAAGGGGAGCCCAGAACAGTGTTCTCCTTGTCTTCAAAAGTAGGAAAGCCGTAAACCTCACTCTAGCGGCGGCAATGACAAGTTCAAAAAAGTGGATGAATAGAATCTTTCAAATTTGAATTATCTAATTCCAGACAAGACGTCAGGGCCGAACCTGCTTGTTGTAACTCAATAAATCGGCCCACTTCTTCTTTTTTTCTCAGCGCATTTGAAACTCCAACCAAAACCAGTTACTGGGGTTCTACACCCAAGCTGGTCTGCAGTGTGCAGGTCCCACTTCGGAGAGATTCTCCAAAACTGACTTGCAAAGCACTTTATTGGGAGTCTGTGGTTCTACGTCTGTGTGCCCTGGATTAGCCGTTCCGTTCCTTTAGCGTTTTCTGCAATTCTCAGCCTGGCCATGGCTAGAGAAATATGGCCTGGGACGAGGTTGAAGACGCGCGCGTGAGGAGTGCTCGGGTCTAGAAATGGCAAATGGGGGAGAATTGGGCGGTGAGCGCCGTATAAATGGTTTTGTGGTCCATGTGATGTGTTGAAAATGGATCCGGGGAAGGGAGAGTGTCGAGGAGGTGCCAGACGCGCAAACTTGGCGCGTGCGGAGTTGGCGTGGACGCTGAGTCCGAATCGGGGGCGGGGAAATGGAATGTGTGGTCGGAGGCCTCGTTTAAAGTTTATTAACATGTCCCGGAAGATGTGTGGCAAGGAAATTAAACCCTATCATTTTTTGAATTTGAATTTTATAAGAGAGAACAGAAGGTCGCGGAGGGTGAGAAAGAGTGTACGAGAACCAGAAAAGAGAGACGCGATCCTGAAAGTGTTGGTGCCGGGAGACCGACGCTTGACGTGGAATGTGTCTTCTTAGAATGGTTTAATTTGATTTCTCATTTTCCAAATATTTTATAAACAGATTTATATTCGAATAAAAAATTACAAACTCATGTATCGTCTTCTGATCACTCTCACAATCTCATGTCTCGCCTTCGGTGTCAAAGGCAGCGATGACCCCTTCGCCTACGGAACCACTGCGCGTCAGGACCTGGCCGCCAAGGCCGGAGCCGAGAACGAGGTGCTTGCCCAGTCAGTCGGATACTCTCTCGATGATAAGAGCCAGGCCGCCTCGTATGCCCGCGGAGATGGAGCATCTGATGCCAACGTGTCGCTTTCTGCTGATGCCTACACTGACTCTAATGCCGTTTCCGGCGCTACTGACGCTGGATCTGACAGCGAGAATGGCTTTGCCGTGTCCAATGTCAAATCGGAACTGGCCAAAGATGATAACTTGGCTCTTTACAACTCCAACCCCAAGTACTGGGTCGGCTTCCCTGGCCTGGAGAACCAAGCCGCGTGGAACGCCTACAGAACCTATACTCTCTCGACCAACATGACCCAGGGAGCCAACACCAAACAAGCCACCCGAGGCATCTCGTCCAGGAGGAGGAACAAGCGAGTCGGAGTCACCTCCAACCGGTCCCAAAACAACGCCGACGGAGGAGACTCAGTGTCCAACGCGCTGTCCCTGTCCAACGGAACCGTCAACAACTCGAAGGTGCACTCGCAGAACAAGGCCGCCGGATCCGAGTCCGTTCAAACCGTCAACGACGTGGCCGCCGCCCAAGTCAAGGGAATCGCCGCTGCCTCTCAAATCGGATCCGCCAATGGACAAGGAGCCGGAGCCGAAGCTTCTCAGATCAGCAATGGTGACAACCTCGGATTCGGTTTCACCCAAACCGCCGGTTCGGCCACCGCCAACGAACTCGAAGCCAACGCCGCTGGTCACATCAAAGCCTTCTATAACCCCAGCCGAAAGCAAGCGGGAAAAGCCTAAGGAAATTGAATGATTAAGTAAAGGAATTTTGAGAGATTATATCATATGAATTTGTTTGAGGATTTTCCATCCGAACGAACTCTTTTGACCCTCCGGGGTTTGGGGTTTGGGGTTTGGGGTTTGGGGTTTGGGGTTTGGGGTTTG
>JAHDDJ010000325.1 GCA_020629385.1 Erythrobacter sp. | reverse complement strand
AGGTGAAAGGCAATCACCCCGGGGATCATCATCATGAAAGGCACCATGATCTTGAAGAAGCCTGACGCAAGCACGCCCTTCTGCCCCTCGGCCAGTGACCGTGCGCCCAATGTGCGCTGGATGACATATTGGTTGGTGCACCAGTAGAACAGATTGGCAAAGATCATGCCGGTGAAGATCGTCCCGAAAGGGGTCGGATCATCGGCAGACCCGATGGCGTTGAGTTTCTCCGGATGATCGCTGACCAGGCGGGTGAACCCGTCACCGAAATCACCGCCGCCCAGCATCATGATCCCCAGCACCGGCACCAGCAATCCGATGAACAGCAGGCCGATACCATTGAGCGTGTCCGACACTGCAACCGCCTTTAGCCCGCCCAACACGGCATAGGCGGCACCTGTCAGGCCGATCACGATCACTGTCAGCAACAAGGATGGGAAATAGGCCATGCCGGTCAGGCTTGGCACGTCGAAGAATTGCATCACCGCGATCGAGCCCGAATAGAGCACCGAGGGGATCGTCACGAGGCCATAGCCGAGCATGAACAGCACCACCGACATCCGCCGCACCACCGGATCGAACCGGTCATTGAGGAATTCGGGCAAGGTCGTGAATGCGCCTGCGAGATATCGCGGCAGGAAGATGAACGCCATGGCGATGGTCGCCACCGCCGCTGTCACTTCCCACGCCATGCTCGATAGGTTGTACCCATAGGCGGAGCCGTTGAGACCGATCAGTTGCTCTGCCGAGAGGTTCGTCAGCAGCAGCGATCCGGCGATGAAGGTTGCGCCAAGCCCGCGTCCTGCAAGGAAATAGCCGTCTTTCGTTTCGGTCGACCCGCGTGTTTTCAGCCAGCTGATCCAGGCAACCAGCGCCATAACCGCGATGCAGCTGACGACTGTGTAAGCCAGCGATGCGCTATCGGTCATGCGGCGATTCCCCTTTTTATGTCCCTGTCAAAGTGCTGGCATTCAGCCTTCGCGCAGTCAAGCTGAACACATGGACCGCATGGACCACTGTCCAGGGGCCAAAAAACGGACGGCTGCTGAAACTGAGGAGTTGGCGAATAGGAAGACAAAAGGAGAGGCGGGCAGGGCGCGTGCATCCGTATTTTCTACCGCTTTCATGCCGGGTAGGAAAATAGAGGAAGCCAAACGCGCATTTACGCTGTAAGGGGGCGGCACATCCGGCGCTGTTGCGCCCTTTGCCGCCAACACGCAGTGTCGTGTCGCGGCCATCCAGACTTACGAGATTTATGACTTTTTCCAACCTTCCTGCCGTACTCGGCGATGCGCTCGCCGAGCGCGGATATGAACAGCCCACAGCCGTACAGGCCGCCGTTATTGCCGAGGATGCGCAGAACCGCGATCTGGTGGTGTCCGCGCAAACCGGATCGGGCAAGACCGTGGCTTTCGGCCTCGCGCTGGCTGGCGATCTGCTGCTCGAAACCGGATATGCTGTCGATGCGGAAAGCCCGCTCGCCCTGATTATCGCGCCAACCCGCGAGCTAGCCTTGCAGGTAAGCCGCGAGTTGATGTGGCTCTATGCCAAGGCAGGCGTGCGGATTGCGACATGTGTGGGCGGGATGGATGCATCCAAGGAACGGCGCAATTTGCGGCGCGGTTCGCACATCGTTGTTGGAACGCCAGGGCGTTTGCGGGATCATCTGGAGCGCGGCGCGCTTGACCTTTCGGCGCTCAAAACTGCTGTTCTCGATGAAGCCGACGAAATGCTCGATATGGGTTTCCGCGAAGATCTGGAAGAGATTCTCGACGCTACCCCCGATGGCCGCCGGACGCTGTTGTTCTCGGCCACAATGCCCAAGCCGATTGTCGCGTTGGCGAAGCGTTATCAAAGCGATGCCTTGCGCATTTCTACGGTCGGCGATGATCGCGGCCACGGAGATATTTCCTATCAGATCGTGACCGTTTCGCCTGCCGAAGTGGAAGCCGCTGTGGTCAATCTGTTGCGATTCCATGAGGCAGAAACCGCGATCCTGTTTTGCGCGACACGGGACAATGTGCGCCGGTTCCATTCGCTGTTGCAGGAACGCGGCTTTGCGGTGGTCGCGCTGTCGGGTGAGCATTCGCAATCAGAACGCAATCAGGCGATGCAGGCGCTGCGCGATAAACGTGCGCGGGTCTGTGTGGCCACCGATGTCGCGGCGCGCGGTATCGACTTGCCGACGCTCAGCCTTGTCATTCACGTGGAAATTCCGCGTGATGCGGAAACGTTGCAGCACCGGTCGGGCCGGACTGGCCGTGCCGGACGCAAGGGTACTGCGGTTATGGTTGTCCCCTATCCGCGCCGCAAACGGGTAGAATCCATGCTGCGCCGGGCCAAGATCAAGGCGCAATGGACAGACGCGCCAACGCCGAAGGAAATCCGCGCACAGGATCGTGAGCGTTTGTTAGAAGCTTTGCTTTCGCCTGCCGAGTATGACGAAGAAGACCGCGCTCTCGCCAAGCGGTTGATGTCGGA
>JAHDDJ010000324.1 GCA_020629385.1 Erythrobacter sp. | reverse complement strand
CTGCTTCCGGGACTGATCGATATGCATGTCCATCTCGACGGTCGGCCCGAGTATGGCGGCTATTCCGGCCTGCAATTCTCGGACCGGTTCTGGAGCGCAATTGCTGCATCCAATGCCGAAAAAATGCTCAAGGCAGGTTTCACGACAGTGCGCAATCTGGGGGCTGACGATTACAACGTAGTCGGGCTGGATCAGGCTATCGAGGAAGGCTGGCTACCCGGCCCTCGTATCGTGGGTGCCGCCCATGCCTTGGGCGCAACCGGCGGACATTGCGACCAGACTTTCCTGCCGCCCAGCTTTGAAGCCAAAAGCCCTGCTGTCGGCGATAGTCCCGACGAGTTGCGCAAGCGTGTTCGCGAGCAGCGCAAATATGGCGCTGAAGTGATCAAGGCCTGTGCAACTGGCGGCGTGTTCAGCCGCAACACTGCGCCGGGCATCCAGCAACTCTCGCTGGAAGAATTGACCGCCATCGCTGACGAGGCGCATTTCTGGGGCCTTAAAGCCGCGGCACACGCGCATGGTGCGGAAGGCATCAAGGCTGCAATTCGCGCCGGCTTCGATACAATCGAACATGCCAGCTATGCCGATGACGAGGGGATCCGCCTCGCCAAAGAACGCGGCACGTTTTTCTCTATGGATATTTTCAACACCGAATACACGTTGTCCAAAGGTGCAGAGAACGGCGTGCTGGAAGAAAACCTCGCCAAGGAACGCGCTCTATCGCAGGCCCAGCGCAACAATTTCCGCAAAGCGCACGAGGCTGGCGTACGCATGGTTTTCGCGAGCGATGCGGGCGTGATGCCGCACGAGGATGTTGGCGGGCAATTTCGCGTCATGGTCGAATACGGCATGACCCCGCTGCAATCGATTCAAGCCGCGACAATCAACGCCGCAGAAGCGCTGGGCCAGGCCGGTTTGGTCGGAACACTGAAACCCGGCGCATGGGCCGACATTGTCGCTGTCGACGGTGACCCGCTGGCCGACGTTGGCGAGCTTGCCGATGTGGACGCCGTGATTAAAGGCGGCGCGCTGGTCGAGTAGAAATCCTCAGCGCCCTGACCATGATTGAGCGGTGCGGTCGATCGACAACGCCCCTGCCCATGGCTTGCAAAGATCAAACGCTTCCGAGGGTGAGCCCTCGCGCCACAGCTCGAGGTTTTCGGGGCCGAGGAGAACGGGCATCCGATGGTGGAGTTTCGATGCTTCTCCAACGGCATCGGTCATGATCATAGAATAGACGTTGCCCCATTCATCCGATGGTCTCCATATCCCGGCGGCTGCGAACATCCCGGCATCGGGGATGGACAGCCAGCTGCGGGTTTTCGCGCCTTTCGGTCCCTCTGCCTCTGCCCAAGCTGTCAAGGGAATCACGCAGCGTCTGGTTTCAAAACTGTCGCGCCAGAAAAACGCTTTAAGCTTGTCGGTCCGGGCATTGTTGACCGGCTTGGGCTTCAACGGCTGCCCTTTCACACCTCTGCGCTGGAGCGGGAACCCCCATGACATTGTGGTGAGCTTTCCCTCTGCGATCACTGCGCCGGGATAACCGGGATAGACCTCCTCACCAAAATTGGCACCGCCGATGTCGTTTACTGCATCGAACCAGCTGGCGACTTCCTGCGGCATTTTGGAGAGGCGGTAGAGGTTGCACATTTTGCTTTACCCACCCGCATTTCCGACCACGAAACACGCCGCCGCCATCAGCGCACCCGCCCAGCGGTTGGAACGGAACCTTTCGAGGGGATTGGCCGGATCATCGGGATTGAGCGTAGCAACTTGCCAGAACAGATGCCCCGCAACAGGAACCAGCGTCAGCAAGGCGATCCAGTCCGGGCGGAGCAGCCAGAATGCGAGAACCCACAGCGCCAATGCCCCTGCATAGAATAGCGCGACACCCGCCTTCACATTTTCGCCAAGCCGCAGCGCGGACGATTTGATACCCACCATCGCATCGTCCTCGCGATCCTGCAGGGCATAGATCGTATCAAAACCGATCACCCACAATGCCGCTCCCGCATAAAGCGCCGCGACCGCGTCCCAATGATCGGACCGGATCGCAAACCAACCCACCAGAACGCCCCATGTAAACACCATGCCCAGCCATGCCTGCGGCCACCACGTGATGCGCTTCATGAAGGGATAGGCAGCGACCAGAGCGAGGCTGGCCAGCGCAACCAGCTGGGCCTCCATTCGCAATTGCAGCAACACCAGCAAGCCTACGAGACACAGGGAAAGCAACCAAAGCCAAGCGGCCTTCTTGCTCACCCGGCCACTAGCAACAGGACGAACCGCAGTGCGTGCAACTTGCTTGTCCAGATCAGCATCGACAATATCGTTATACACACAGCCCGCGCCGCGCATCGCGATACTGCCCAGCAGGAACCACAAGGCCAATTCCCACTGCAGACCGGCACCGGCCAGCCACAGGCCCCACAGGCAGGGCCAGAACAGCAGCCACCAGCCAATCGGCCGGTCGAACCGCGCAAG
>JAHDDJ010000323.1 GCA_020629385.1 Erythrobacter sp. | reverse complement strand
CTGGACAGTGGTCCATGCGGTCCATGTCTTCAGATAAAGGCTCCCGTTTATGAACCGTCCCGCTGTCATGATCACCGGTGCGGCCAAGCGAATCGGGGCAGAAATCGCCAAAGCCTTCGGTCAGGCAGGCTGGCATGTGATCATCCATTATGGCCGTTCTGCCGAAGAGGCAGAGGCGTTGGCAGCCTCCCTCCCCTCTGCCGAGGCTTTGCATTGCGATCTGGCGGATACGGACGGGGCGGTGGCGATGGTCAAATCGCTCGCAGCGCGGCTTGATGACTGGCGCTGCCTGATCAATTCGGCCTCGATATTCCGCTATGACGATGCAACCAATCTCGACCGGCTGACGTATAACCGGTCAATGCTGATCAATGCGAAGACACCGGCGCGCCTCGCGCAAGCCTATCTCAAGCACGCCCGCGCCAAGGGCGGTCGCCGCGTTATCCATGTAACCGACCAGAAGCTGGAAAACTCCAATCCCGACTTCTTCAGCTATACCATGAGCAAACACGCGCTGCATTCGACCATCGAAATGCTGCGCGATGGTGCCGCGTGGCCGGAAGACCGGGTGTATGGCCTCGCTCCCGGCGCGATCCTCGCCAGCCATGACCAGACCGAGGACGAAGTTGACAAGTCGCATGTGCTCAACCTGCTCGGGCGCAAGACGACATCGCAGGAAATCGGCGAGGCAATGCTGTTCCTTGCCGAAGGTCATCTGGCGAGCGGCGAAACGCTGTTTATCGATAGCGGCCAGCACCTGCTCGACCAGAGCCGGGACGTGATCTATCTTGCCCGCGAGGGGGAAGAGGCATGAGCAAACCGGCGAAGCGGCACGGGATCATCACCCGCCTGTGGCACTGGGTGAATGTGGTTGCGATCACCGTGCTGTTCATGTCGGGCCTCAACATCTCCAATGCGCATCGTTACCTTTATTGGGGCAATTACGGCTTTGCGCCGGAAGATGCGTGGACCGCCGTCATCCGTTTTCCAGGCTGGGCAACCATTCCCGGCTATTACAACCTTGCCGAAGCGCGCGACTGGCACATTCTCATGGCGTGGCCCTTCGCAATTGGCTTGTTGGTAATGTGGATTGCCTTGCTGGTGAGCGGGCGGTTCTGGCGCGAGATGCGCACAAGTCCCCGTGAATGGCACCCCAAGGCGATTTGGCAGGACATTGCCGAGCATCTGAAACTGAACTTCGATCATGGCGATGCGAAGTACAACTTCCTCCAGCGCGTAGCATACGGGCTGGTTCTCGGCGTGTTTCTGCCCGGTATGGTGCTGACCGGTCTGGCGATCAGCCCCGGTTTTGAACCCAGCGCTCCATGGCTGGTTGACATGTTCGGCGGGCGGCAGAGTGCGCGCTCGATCCATTTCATATTCTCGTGGGCGCTGTTCGCGTTCTTCGTGGTGCATGTCGTACTGGTGCTGCTGACCGGCCCGATCCGGCAATTGCGCGATATGATTACAGGAGGCCGGGCATGACATATGCAATTGGCAGGCGCGGCGTTCTGGCCGGCATTGGCATGCTGTTCCTTGGCGCCTGTTCAAAGGTGGCGGACACGAAAATCGGCGGTTCGCTGCTCAGTGCCTCGGAAAAATGGCATATGGGCATTCACCGCTCGCTATCGGACCGGATGGCTCTCGCCCGCGAATATACGCGTGCAGAACGCTCTCCGACATTCCGCGGCAATGGTTCGGTGACAGTGGATACGCCCCAATATGAAGCGGCAGTGGAAGCCGGATTTTCGGACTGGAAGCTGGAGGTCGGCGGGTTGGTGGAACGCCCGCTCTCGCTCAGCATGGATGACATCCGCGCCCTGCCCCAGCGCACCCAGATCACCCGGCATGATTGTGTGGAGGGATGGAGCGCAATCGGCGAATGGACCGGACCGCAATTGTCGCAAATACTGGACGCGGCAGGTGTGAAAGACGCCGCGAAATTCGTGGTATTCCGCTGCGCCGATACGCTGGCGGGTCGTCGTTATTACGAAAGCGTCGATATGGTCGATGCCTATCACCCGCAAACCATCATCGCCCATATGCTCAATGAAGAGCCGCTACCGGTCAAGAACGGCGCGCCTCTGCGAATGCGGATCGAACGGCAGCTCGGCTACAAGCACGCCAAATATCTGACCGGTATCGAACTGGTCGATAGTCTGGATGATATAGGCGATGGCGAAGGGGGCTATTGGGAAGATCGTTCAGGATACCAGTGGTATGCAGGTATTTGATCAGGCTCAGTCCGGGTAAATGCGCGCCATCGTGGCCCAGTCCTCGGCGATCATCTCTTCAAGCACTTCCAGATCAACATCGGATAACTTGTTGATATACAAACAGCTCTTACCGGTTTTGTGCTTGCCCAGCCGCGTCAGCTGTTCATCGCGGCGTTTGCCGCTCTGCTCGTCGCAATATCCGCCCATAAGGTACAGCGAATGCTTGGCCTTGCGCGGTGAAAAACCCGCGCGCATCCATGTCACATCCCGCCCGCTGGCATAGGTTGTGTTGTAGGTGCCATACC
>JAHDDJ010000322.1 GCA_020629385.1 Erythrobacter sp. | reverse complement strand
TACGGCAACCCGGGAGAACCGCCCTTGATAGCGCTCTCGTGCAACCGTGAGGGCGCAACAGCCGAATTCCAGATCACCCGCTTCGTTGAGGCCGATGCCGAAGCGAGCGCGTTGATGGCGATGATCGGCAATGGCCATATGGCACGCATGCCTGTCGAGGCTGAATGGAATGATCGTGTGTGGCTGTGGCAAGGGCGTTATGCGGCGGATAACCCCGACCTTGACGTCCTGTCCGGCCCTCGACAGGTCGAACTGACCATTCCCGGAGCGGGCAGCGTTATTCTGAACCCGAGCCAGCGTCCGGGGCAGCTGCTGGACCAGTGCCGCCGCCAGAGGGATCCTGTGCCCGAGATTGATCCCCAGAGTGATCTACAGCCTGAGTGACCAGACTGTCCGGCGTCAGTACCTGCGGCAAAACCGTTTCCGACCCGTCCGCACTGTACCAGATGTAGAGCGGAATGCCCGCTACGCCCTGCTCTGTCAGAAAGGCCGTGATATCTTCATCCCTCCGGGTCCAGTCGCCCCGCATGGCGATGACACCCGCATCTTCGAACGCCGCCCGTGTCGCTTCGCGTTCTATCGCGACGCCTTCATTGACCTTACAGGTGAAGCACCAATCGGCGGTAAACCAGAGGAACACCGGCTGTCCGCTGGCGCGCGCCTCTGCCAAAGCCTCGGCTGAAAACTCGACCGGTTGCAGGATCGATTCCGCCGCACGATTTGCCGCCGAACTATAGGTGGCGGGCAGTGCAAAAGCCGCGAAAATCAGAAACGGCGCGGCTATCAGGCCGAATGCGGGCCATGCCATTTTGCCGTGTCTTTGCAGCCTTCCCACAACCATCAGGGCGATGATCAGACCAGCTACCAGCGCAAGAGACACCAGCGCGAAATTCTGTCCGCCAAGGCGTGAAACAAGCCAGATCAGCGCGAGAGCTGTCAGCCCCATGGGGATCGCCAGCAGCTTGCGGAAACGGTCCATCCATGCACCCGGTTTGGGCAGCATCCGCCGTAAGGCGGGGACAAATCCGATCAGCAGGAACGGCAGCGCAAGCCCCAGTCCTAGTGCCGCGAACAGCAATAAAGCCTGCACGGTTGGCAACAGCAGTGCCGCACCAAGCGCAGCAGCCATAAATGGTCCGGTACATGGCGTCGCTGCAACGGCCGCTAGCAGGCCCGTGGCGAAAGCGCTTGCAGGTTCTCCGCTGCGAGTGATCGAAATGGATGGTAATTCGAAAACACCGGCGAAGTTTGCAGTGATCGCAGCGGCAAGCACCAGCAGGCTGACGACCACCCATGGTTCTTGCAGCTGAAACGCCCAGCCGACCTGCTGACCTGCGGCCCTGAGAACTAGCATCAACCCGCCCAAAGCAACGCACGCAAGCACTACGCCAGCCGTATAGGCCAGCCCTTCGCTACGCGCTTCGGCCTCGCTGCCGCCCGCACGCGCAAGGCTCAGCGCCTTGAGGCTGAGGATAGGGAAAACGCAGGGCATGATGTTGAGGATCAGCCCGCCTGCCAATGCGGCCAGTAGCAAGGGCAACAGCGCGACCTCCGGCCCGTCATTGCCCGCCATCTTGACACCGTCCGGTTCGACCTCGCCCCGGAGAGCAGAAAAGCGGACGCCTTCATTGTCTCCATAGGCCAGAATGCCGGTCAGCGCATCGGGAGCAGCAGCAAACTGGAACTCGCTGCCTTCTGGCAAGACGAGCTGGCTCAGCGGAATTTCCGCAAACAAAGTGTCACCATTGCGGCTGAATGTCTGGATCGCGGAATAGACCGGCTGCAATCCGTCGCCCAATTCCTTCTGGCCGACAAACAAATGCGGCTCGGTAAGTTCAAGTGCAGCAGGGATCGGGATAGCGACGCGCAGGGTTTCGCCAACAATCTGGAACCGGCCTTCACTGTCCAGCGCAGGCGGAATTGCGGCGCGCCAGCCCATCACGCGAGGATCGCCGAAAGCGCCCTCGCCCACCGGAACGGAAATCGCCAGATCACCCGATTCCGGGACGCAAATCTCGTCGGTACAGGCAAGCCACTGCGCGGATAGCGCGATATCGGCCGTGCTGCCGGTCTGCGCCATTTCGGGGACCGTCAGGGGGATCAGTACCGCATAGTCGCCCTCGTAAATATGGTTCATAAGATCGGCGATCAGCAAGCGCTGCGGGACCGGATAGAGCGGTTCGCCTGCGCTCCAGCCTTCGGGCAAAGTCCAGTCGAGCTCCATTCCGTAACCCGCATCACCCGGATTGCTCCAATAACCGTGCCATTCTTTGGTCACAGGCTGGAAATGGATAGCTAGCAGCAGCTCTTCGCCGGGCTTGGCGGGGCTTTCGGCGACCAGCGTCGCCTTGATGTTGGGATCTACACCCGGAACATTCTGCGCATGCAAAAGCGAAGGCGAGAGCAGCGCAGCCAGCAGGGCAAACACGGCCAAAATCCGGAGCGTCATCCGGCGAGCAATCTGGTCTATAGCCGCCATTGCAGCTAATCTCCTTGCGTGTTCCCCGCCGCTGCATCTAGG
>JAHDDJ010000321.1 GCA_020629385.1 Erythrobacter sp. | reverse complement strand
GCGGTTTGTCGGAAAAGTCGAATTCAAAACGGCGGGCGTTGTAAATCTGCGGCAAGAGCACGGTTTCAAAGATGCCAGGCACGTCGAACAGGAAGTCGCCTGTGTCCAGCTGCTCCAGCCGCGCTTCGACCGGATCGAGCGTTTTGGCCAGCCAATGGCGATACCATGTGCCTATATCGTGCTGCGATTTGCCATATTCCTCTTTCAGGAATTTGAGTACGGGCAAATTCAGCGGCGCATGCAGCTCGGTCGCAATCGCGTAAGTCAGTTCCCGCGCGGTATAACGATCCTCAACTGTAGCAGGCAGCAGCGGCTTTTCGGGATAGGCTTCATCCAGCCATTCGATCAGCGCCATGCTCTGTGCACGGTCGCGGCCATCGGCTGCCAACATGGGCACGGTTGCAAAAGGGTTGCGCGATGCGAACTCCGCATCTTTCTGCTCGCCCTTGAGCAGGTTGACCGGCACATTCTCGAATGACAGTCCTTTCAGCTCCAGCGCGATGCGCAAACGGTAGCTGGTCGAGCTGCGGTAGTAGCCGAAGAGCCTCAAAACGCTGCCAGCCCTGTTATCGCACGACCAAGGATCAGCGCGTGGACATCATGCGTGCCTTCATAGGTGTTCACCGTTTCGAGGTTCACCATATGGCGGATCACCTGATATTCGTCGCTAATGCCATTGCCGCCATGCATGTCACGCGCCATGCGAGCTATATCGAGCGCTTTGCCAACATTGTTGCGCTTGACGATGCTGATCATTTCAGGCGCGAATTCACCCTTGTCCATCAGACGACCCACCTGCAGCGAGGCCTGAAGGCCAAGCCCGATATCACTCATCATATCGGCCAGCTTCTTTTGATAGAGCTGCGTATTGGCGAGCGGACGACCGAATTGCTTGCGATCAAGGCCGTATTGGCGCGCTGCGTGGAAACAGAATTCCGCTGCACCCATGCTACCCCAGCTGATGCCGTAGCGGGCTCGATTAAGACAGCCGAACGGACCTTTCAGACCTTGTACTTCGGGAAGCAGCGCGCTCGCGGGCAGCTTCACTTCGTCCATCATGATCATTCCCGTGGTCGATGCGCGCAGGCTCAATTTGCCTTCGATCTTGGGCGCGGAAAGTCCTTCCATTCCCTTTTCCAGCACAAAGCCGCGAATGCCGTCACCATGCGCTTCGCTCTTGGCCCAGACGACAAATACGTCAGCGAAAGGCGAGTTGGAAATCCACGTCTTGGCCCCCGACAGGGAATACCCGTCACCGTCCTTCTTGGCGTATGTGCGCATAGAACCGGGGTCCGATCCGGCATCGGGTTCGGTCAAGCCGAAGCAGCCGATCAACTCGCCGCTGGCAAGGCCGGGGAGGTACTTCTTCTTTTGCTCTTCCGAACCGTATGCCTGAATCGGATACATCACGAGGCTCGACTGGACCGAGGCCATCGAACGATATCCGGAATCGACGCGTTCGATCTCGCGCGCGATCAGACCGTAAGCGACATAGCTTGCGCCAGCGCCGCCATATTCTTCGGGCACGGTCGCACCGAGCAATCCGGCTTGGCCCATAAGCGGGAATAGTTCCGGCGCGCTGGTTTCGTTGCGATAGGCCTCTTGCACGCGGGGCTGCAATTCATCTTGCGCAAAACCGTGCGCGGCATCGCGGATCATCCGCTCGTCTTCGGTAAGCTGGGATTCCAGATTGAACGGATCTTCCCAGTTGAATGGCACCATTCCAGCCATGGTTACTCCTGAAACTAGTTTTATCGTCCTCTTGCAGGGTTGGCTTTGCGCTGCAAGTCCAGTGACATCAAGCGGTGTTGCGTTTGGTTGCATCGTGCAAGGCGAGCGTCCGTTCGGCTTCGCGCAGATGCAGGATTTCGGTCATCCGGCCATCGACTTTGATAACTCCCTTACCGGCATTTTCCGGTAGAGCGAAAGCTTCGACAATTGTGCGGGCTTTTGCCACTTCGTCGCCCGACGGTGAAAATGCGGCGTTTGTGATGGCCAACTGTTTGGGATGGATCACTGTCTTGCCGTCAAAGCCCATCGCTGCGCCTTGTTCGCATTGCAGCTGCAAACCGCTTTCGTCGGCAATATCGTTGAAGACACCGTCCAGAATTGCGAGGCCGTGCGCACGAGTGGTCACCACGGCTTGCGTCAACAGCGGCTGGAATGCGGTGCGCTCGATATTCAGCTTGGCGCGCATTTCGAGAGCGAGATCGTTGGTGCCCATCACGAAGGTAGTAAGTCCAGCTTCTTTGGATTTAGCGACAATTGCCGAGAGCTGCGTGAAGGCAATGCAGGTTTCCAGCATGGCCCATAGTTCCGGTCCGTTACCCAATTGCTGCCGGTAAATGCCCGCTTCTTCGGGATGACAGAGCTTGGGTACCAGAACTGCATCCGGGCCACATCCGGCCAAGGCTGCGCAATCAGCCGGGCCCCATTCTGTGTCTAGCGCATTGATGCGAATTACCAGCAGCCGATGCCCGAAACCGCCCTGATTGACGGCTTCGACTGCTGCCTGACGCGCTTCTGGTTTTG
>JAHDDJ010000320.1 GCA_020629385.1 Erythrobacter sp. | reverse complement strand
GGAGTTTCAGCTTGAGGGGCAGCGCTGCGTAACGCTGCATCCAAAATCGGGTGCGGGACCGCAGCATATTCTCTATTTCCACGGCGGCGGTTTTGTAATCCCGCATGTGAAGCAGCACTGGGATATTCTCGCCGCACTGGCCGAGGCGACCGGTGCGAGCGTAACGGCGGCATTTTATGATCTCGTCCCGGAAAATCCGGCTCGCAATGCGGACCGCCTGGCCGATGCGGCTTTCGCCAAAATTTCCGAAAGCTGGCAGCCGAAGGACATTGTCTTGGCAGGCGACAGTGCGGGCGGTCATATGGCGCTGAGCCTGTCGCTTCGACTGGCGAAGGTAGGCAAGACGCAAGCGGGAAGACTGGTTCTCTTCGCGCCATGGCTCGATGTCACCATGCAGGATGAGGCGATGCGCGCCGTCGAGCCGCATGATTTCATGCTGGCGGTGGATACGCTGCGCGAATTGGGGCGCATCTGGGCGGAGGATCGCGATCCCGCCGGTCCTGAATGCAGCCCGCTCTACACCGATGCAGAAACGCTCGGCAAATTACCGCCTACGCGAATTTTCACCGGACGGCATGACATCTTCATCGTCGACAGCCGGACATTCGTCAGCAAACTGGCCGACGCGGGCGTTGATGCGCACCTCTACGAATATGCAGGCGCGCCGCATGTATTCATGGCGCTCGCTGCAACGCGGGAAGCGAAGGATGTATTCGGCTTGGTGCGCGACTTTATGAAGCAATAGCGGATCAGTAGCTGAAGCTTTGACCGACCATCTCTTCGGATAGTGACCAGAGGCGTTCCGCAATGTCCGGATCGACCGCGTAGGATCGCACGCCGCCTTCCTTGTCCTCGTCATCGACCGGCGCGATGTGGCAATCTTCCAGATAGACGCCGCCTTTATCGGCCAGTTCGTCCGCCGTCGCGGCATAACAGGTGGTCGCCGCCCCTTGAGGGATGTTTTTGAACACAGGTGCCTTGCCGGAATTTTCCTCGATCCGCTTGAGAAGGGCGGCTGCGTCTTCCTCGCTCAGATGGCGACCCAGATTGGTGTGAATGCCGCCGGGATGCAGGGCAGTGGCATGGATGCCGTGCGGGGCAAGGCGCTTTTCCAGACCGACAGCGAACAGGATATTGGCGGTCTTGGAATGGCCGTAGGACTGCCATTTTTCATAATCGCGGTTCTGGTAATTCGGATCATCCAGATCAACCGGTGCGATATGATGACCGCGGCTGGAGAGGTTGACGATCCGCGGGTTGGTGCCGTTCTTGACCAGCGGCACCAGCAGATTGGTCAGCAGGAAATGCCCGACATGGTTGGTGCCGAACTGCATTTCGAAACCGTCGGCGGTTTTCGCGAAGGGGCACGCCATGACGCCCGCATTGTTAATCAGCAGGTCGATGCGGTCAAACCGCTCGCCTGCCTCTTTGGCGCAGGCGCGAATGCTGTCGAGCGAGGCAAGATCGCACACAATCGTCTCGACCGCTTCGCTTCCGGTATCGGCGACAATCGCCTCTTTCGCCGCATCCAGCTTGCCCTGATCGCGCGCGCACAGAACAATGTGTGCACCCTTTGCGGCCATTGCGCGTGCAGTTTCCTGCCCCAGTCCCGATGCGCCGCCGGTGATGAAGACCAGCTTTCCGGTCAGGTCCTTGCCTTCCAGAACTTCGTCTGCGGTGGTCTCTGCGCCAAAATTGCTCACGGGGTCTCTCCTTCGGGAATTGGTTGCAGGAGAGCATAGCGGGTGCGCGCCGTTTGCACAGCGCCGAATTGGCGTGCCGGTGATGTATACGAATGAGGGCGCGAGACCGAAGTCCCGCGCCCTCATTTTGTCTAGAGCTGGTTAGTTTATTTCTTCGCAGCTGTTTTCTTGGGTGCCGCTTTCTTAGTCGGCGTAGGCTTGGCCGGATTGCCGACATCGGTGACTGACATGTCTTCCAGCTTCTTCGCTGCCCACTCACGGCCGCCAAGGCCGAAGGCAAGAGCTCCTGCCACGGCTGCACCGATTACCAATGCGCCGAAGGCCATTTCGACGATGTCGCCGCCGACACCCATCTGGCCGAGGCCCATGAAGGTGAAGAGCAGGATCGTGGCATAGCGCACGATGCTACCGGCAACCGAACCACCGCTCGCCCCGCCAACGATATTGGCCAGCAGGTTGGCGATCAGGAAGCCCAGACCGATCACAACCGCACCGAACATCACGTTACCGCCCTGTGTCAGGATTTGATCGAGGATGGTGGTGAGGACCTCGAAGCCGAGCAGATCTGTGGCTGCGATTGCGAAGAAAAGAATAATCGCAATCTGGACGATACGGGCAATGACACCCGATGCGCTTGTACCAGCAGGCAAAAGGCCCATTGCTTCAACCGAACGATCAATGCCCAGACCGGCAAGCAGTTCGCTAAGGATATTCACGGTGAAGCGGCTGATCAGGTAACCGATGCCCAGCAGAATACCTGCCGTAATAATGTTCGGAATCGCACCCAGGATCATGCCGAGCATTTCTGTGGCTGGCGCTGAAATGGCCTCGATGT
>JAHDDJ010000319.1 GCA_020629385.1 Erythrobacter sp. | reverse complement strand
GGATTTGCAGCCTTTACAGCGGTCACAATCTGGGCCGAAGGCATCATGCCGGTCTATCTCAACCACAGCACCAATTTATGGGGCGTGCAGGTGTGGTATGATCTGCTGATCTCTGTGGTGATTGCTTTGCTGTTCGTCGTCCCGCGTGCACGCAAGCAAGCGATGAATGTGCCGCTTTGGGTATTGCTGGTAGGTGCTACAGCCAGCATCGGATTGCTCGCCATGGTCGCAAGGCTCTTCTGGCTGGAGCAGAGTAACTCTGAAGCTTCCGGCTAAGCAGGTTCACCCGTGCGCGGATGCGGCATCCGGTTGCGCCCGCCATGATCTTCCTCCGCGTAGGGAACCCAGTCCCCCCGCTCGCGAATCATCGGCATCTTGCAGTGCGTACAGCGGGCACGGTTGTTGAGCCCGTCATGCCAAACGCGGTGCCGGTCTATCGAATGGCCGGTGGCCAAACAGCGAATTTTTCCAAACATTTGTTTCCTTTCTATGCGCCCCGAAAGGAAGAAATGGGTTGTCCTCAAGCAGCCTCGTTCTGCGGGCTACGTTGCGGTGCACAATAATCATTTTACGTAGTTTTACAAGTGTTATCCGCTTGCGGCATTTTTGTCGGCGCGATAGGCGACGGGGAATGTCGGGCCACAAAGATATCGCAGACGACCCATGGGGCTGGACGCTGGGGCTGACTGTGCTGCTGATGGGTCTGTCGCTGATCCGGCTGACAGTCCCTGCAACTCCGTTTTTCGATGAAGTGCACTATCTGCCCGCAGCCCGCGCTTTGCTTGACGGAAGCGAATGGCTGAACCGCGAGCATCCGATTCTTGGCAAGGAAATTCTCGCCCTCAGCATTGCGATACTGGGCGACAATGCGCTGGGCTGGCGCTTGCCTTCGGCCCTGTTCGGTGGGCTGACTTTGTTCGCCGCGATGCGTGCGCTTTGG
This sequence comes from Erythrobacter sp., assembly GCA_020629385.1. Lineage (GTDB taxonomy): Bacteria > Pseudomonadota > Alphaproteobacteria > Sphingomonadales > Sphingomonadaceae > Pontixanthobacter. Next base: position 1,609 of record JAHDDJ010000319.1, on the reverse strand, counting down.
TTTGCCAGCCAACAGCGCTTCGCAGTGATCGCGTACGGTATCTTGCTGCTCACCGGATTCTACGTTTTTGTGCAGTCGCGCATAGCGATGCTCGATATCTTCATGCTCGGCTTCTTCATGGTCGCTTTATGGCAATGCGCGGCAGCGGTGCGAGAGCCGGAAACAGGACGCTTGAGATTAGCCACCGCCGGTGTCGCTCTGGGCCTTGCAATGGCCAGCAAATGGAACGTGGCATTTCTGGCCATCTTGCCCGGCCTCGCCTTCTTTGCGGCGAGACTGACTGCCGGACGCCGACGCCTGCTGACCAGCCAGCGCGGTATTCCCGTGCCGGGCATTTCACTGCTGGAAGCCGCCCTCTGGCTTGGCCTAGTGCCGCTGCTTGCTTACTGGCTGCCACATATCTGGGCCTATTCTCTGGACCGCAACCCGCTCCAGCCCGGCGGCTTCATCACCTATCACGCTGAGGTGATGTCACTGCATGAATCGGTGACAAAATCGCATCCTTATCAAAGCCAGTGGTACGAATGGGCGGCCAATCTGCGGTCGATCTGGTATTTCTATGCGCCCGTGGAAGGCGTTCATCGCGGAATTATGCTGATCGGCAACCCGCTGACAATTTTGGTAGGAATACCCGCTTTAATCTGGTGTGCGTGGAGCGGAATCATGGAGCGGCATTGGGATCGTATCGCACTTATTGTGCTTTACGCGGTGAGCCTTGGCATGTGGGCGGTGGTCAACAAGCCCATCCAGTTTGCCTACCATTATCTGCTGCCAAGCATGTTCCTGTTTGCAGCGCTTGCATTGGCACTTGATGCGCTGTGGCGGCGCGGAATGCGCGCATTGCCGCTGACGGTGCTAGGCGCAGGCGCGGTGCTGTTTGTGTTTTTCTTCCCGGTACTCAGCGCCGGTGCGATGGAAAACGGAAATAGCTTCACACGCTGGATCTGGCTCGATAGCTGGCTTTAGTCCGATTGCGAGCGCTGTCTTGCGCGCCCGTATAGGCCCGTCGCAACGATCACCGCCCCCAAAGCCGCAAGCGCCATATCTTTCTGGGCATCCCAGAAATCGCCCTGCTGCCCGTTATACGCCTCTGCATCCGCGCTCGCCATGAGCAGGGTCAGCATCCATTCGAAAATCTCGTAAAGCGCGCTGACCGCGATGATGAACTCGACAGCGATGTAAAGCGCCCGGCCGAATGATACTTGCCAGTGCCGGTTAAGCCACTCCGCAATCGGCCAGATGAACAGCGCGCCAAAGCTAAAATGCACCAGCCGGTCATAGTGATTGCGCTGCCAATCGAAGATGTCACCGGGTTGCGGCAAACCAATCGCCGCGAACCACGCATCATACGGCACATAACTGTAGATATAGCGCGCACCAATCGTATGGAGCACCAGAAAGCCGCAGACACACGCAACCGCAGCAGTCGAAAGCGGCCATTTGCGCAGAGCGAGGTACAAGCCGCCTAGGATCGCCAGCGTCGGCCCCATCTGTAACGGAGCGGCACCGATGAAAGGTGCGTTGATCAGGCTGAGCAAAGCCAGCGCCGTGGTGGCAAGCATCATATTGCGCTGAACCGGAGGAACAGAAAACGCCGTCATCTGTATCG
>JAHDDJ010000318.1 GCA_020629385.1 Erythrobacter sp. | reverse complement strand
CCGGCAAAGGCCAGGTTCTCGTCCACCGGTTCGCCATGGGCGATGTTTTGCAGGTTTTTCTGGATGCAGAAACTGCGCGGATCGGCGAGGCGGCCGGTTGTATAGTCGTCGTGATCTTTCCATGAAGAGAAAGCGCAATGCGACAGGCATCCCATGCAATCCGTCTGGTCCTTGCGGATCACATCGCGCTTTTCAGGCGTCACGAAAACCAGCGTATCATCGGGCGTCTTGAGCGCTTCTGTATGACCCTCACCTGCCCACACGCGGGCGCGGTCCTGATCCTCGGGCGCTACCCATAGTTTCTTTCCCTTGCCGCCAAAGCCAAGCTGCACGCTGTGGTCAGCGGTCTGCTCTTTGGCAAAGTCGATCTGGCGTTCGCTGCGGTGCATAAGATCATACAAAAACGGATTTTTCACCGCCGAGGAATAGAATCCGGTCGGCGAGAATTTGTGCAGCAGAACATCGCCCGGTTCGATTGTCCGCAGCATGTCTTTCCATTCCTGCGGGATCGGGCTTTCTTTGGTGAGGAGCGGACGCGTGCCGAACTGGAACGCTATCTTGCCCAGCTCCGGATTGTCGATCCAGTTCTCCCATTCATTGAGCGCCCAGACGCCGCCCGCCATCACAATCGCGCAATCTTCCGAAACGCCTTCTTTGCGCATCGTTTCGCGCAGTTCCTTGACGCGCGGATAGGGATCTTGCGGCACTTTGGGATCTTCGGCGTTGGACAGGCCGTTATGACCACCTGCCAGCCACGGATCTTCATAGACCACGGCAGCCATCAGCTCGGGCACTTTCTTGTAACTGCGCTTCCACAATGCACGGAACGCACGCGCAGAGCTGATAATCGGCAGATAGTGCACATTATAGCGTGCCGCGATTTCGGCGAGCTTATATGGCATTCCCGCGCCGCAGGTTACGCCGGTGACCAGACCCTTGGTGTTTTCAAGGATGCCCTCAAGCACTGCCTGCGCGCCGCCCATTTCCCACAGGACATTGATGTTGATCGCACCCTGTCCGTTGGAAATTTCATAGGCCTTTCTGACCTGCTCTGTACCGCCATCAATACCGTAACGGATGAGTTGCTCGTGACGCTCCCGGCGGGTCTTTTGTGGGTAAAGTTGCGGAATAATTTCGCCGTTTTCATCGGTACTGTCAGCATTCACAGCGCTGACGGTTCCGATACCGCCCGCGGCAGCCCACGCCCCCGAACTTGCATGGTTGGTGGCGGATACACCTTTACCACCTTCGATCAGCGGCCAGACTTCTTTGCCGCCGTAAATAATCGGGTTGAGCCCCTTGAATGCCATGTCAGTTACTGTCCTTGAATTGCAAAAGCCGTGCGCCAGCTATTTCGACGCACCGCTAGCCCCTGCCTGTGCCCCCTGGCACGGTTTAATATCTTTTGGTTCCGGCCTCGTAGCGGCTGCTTTGAACTGTGCATAGTACCCGGCCAGTTCCGGCGCATCTTTGAAAGTGACCAACTCGAAGCCAACTTGTCGAAATTCGCAGGATAGCAGAAGCGGATCGATCCCGTGCTGGTCGGTTGGCCTGTCTACGTCGACCACAATCACCTGCCCGCCATCACGTAAGGCCGGCCACATGCGCCACAAAAACGCATAGGGTTCCTGCACCTCGTGATACATATGAACCAGGAAAATCCGGTCAAAGCTGTCTTCCGGCAATTTGGGATCATCGCCCGCGCCCAGCTTGATCGAGACGTTGTCCAACCGCTCTTTCTCGACCCGGTTGCCGAGCCGTTGAAGCGCTTCCTGATCGATATCCTGCGCGAGAACCCTGCCTTCGTCGCCGACCCGTTCCGCCAAACGAACGGTGTAGTATCCCTCGCCCGCACCAATATCGGCGACAGTCATACCCGGCGCGATTTCCGCAAGGTCCATAACCTTCTGCGCCTCACCCCGGCTGTCTCGGGCGGTTTCAGTCGAAAACTCGTTCGAACCAAGGTCAGACACTGGGCGGTCAGGTTTGGGAAATTCGATCGCGGTGTCCGGCCGGCTGGTGTCGACAAATTCGCATGCGGCTAATGCCAGGCAAACTCCCGCCACCGCCACCGATTTGATCACCCACGTCATATCACGGTCCTTAGTGCGCGCGCAGGAACTCTGCAAACCGCGAGAATGCTTTTCCTCAGGGAATAGGCAAAGCGCGCATTCCGGCGATAAACACGTCAAATGGCAAGTCGCCCTGTCTCCAAGGAGATTGTCTACCATCGGTTTTCTTGTTCACTTCGACGGCGGTGCGACGAAAGGCCTCGTCCAAAGACTGGCGACGACGGATTTCGCGGGCAAAGACTTTTGCGAAGGGACTGCCCTCGCCTGCGGTATCCCCATCCTCAGCGACATTGCCCGGCTCGGTCGAAAAGAAAACCACTGCCGAAAGACCGCGCAGATTGCCGACTTGCGATAGCCCTGTGCCCGCATTCGCCAGATCGAACAGTGATATAGGCTGCGCGCTGCGCGTAGCATCAGTGATTTCAACTACCGAGAATTCTTCATCCTCGTCAAACATGGCAATCGGATTATTGCGGCAGGCAT
>JAHDDJ010000317.1 GCA_020629385.1 Erythrobacter sp. | reverse complement strand
CGCGCTGAGCAGGAATTTGACGCCAACCAGAGCAAGACCAAGACGTTCGCAAGCGAACCTAACATCCGGATAGCCGATTATGCCGGCGGCACCGACAATAGCGTTGTGGTCGACGCAACGGCCAGCAGAGTGCTGCCGTTCAGTAGCTTCCTCACAGGCGGCGCAGCAACGATTAGCGCGACCGCCCAAGCCAGTTTTGCCGAGGGATATGACTTCAATGCTTGTCTCGTGTCGCTGAAAGAAACGGGTACCGGCACGACGATCGGTGGCAACGCAACTGTTAAAGCGCAATGCGGCATTGCAGCCCTTTCATGCGGCGATGATGCCATTTCTATTGATGGGTCTGCTAATGTCTCGACTGACATCATCGTTGCCTGCGGAAGCGTTAATGCCAGCGGCAATGATGATACAATCGTCGAAGGTGTAACCGGCCTCGAGGATATTTACGCCGATCTGGATCCGCCAACCAATGATGCGAGCCGTACCTATAAATGTTCTGGCAAAGGAAAAAACAAACAAGCATCACTGCTTCCCGGCACATATTCATCGATAGTGGTACAGTGCGCGACAACCCTGGCCAGCGGAATCTACGTTATTGATGGTGGATTGTTGGACCTCGCTGCGAATTACAACGTCACGGGATCGGGCGTGATGTTCGTGCTGCGCAATGGGGCTCATGTCAAACTAGGTGGAAATGGCAGCGGCAACCGGATCAGCCTTACGCCGATGTCGGCTTCAGATTTTGTGGGTACAGCCTACGAATCCGACGCTGACAAATTGTCAGACATTCTGATTTTCGAAGAGCGGGATAATAATCCGAGCCAAGACCACATTATGAACGGTAACTCGAATTCGCTTATCGAAGGGTTGATCTATCTTCCTGCGGGCAATCTGCGGATTAACGGTACCGCAGACGTAAGTGCACAATGTCTGCAGATATCTGCAAACACTATCGACATCCGCGGCAACGCTGTTCTGGAAACACTCTGTCCGACAGAGGATACGACTAGCGTCGGCAACTCCACACCTGATGTGAAACTGGTCGGCTGATCATGAATAGAGTATTTCGAAAGCTTCTGCGCTCTAGCAAAGGGTCGATGGCCATTGAAACGGCCATTGTTGCGCCGGTGCTGGTCTTGCTAGCACTCGGTACTTTCGAGGTGGGTACAATCGTATCGCGCCAGCATGAATTGCAGACAGCGGCCTCCGAAGGTGAGGTCATAGCCATGGCCGCAGCCCGCGGTGCTTCTACTGAAATCAGTACGATCAAAAGCATCATCCGCGAATCCGTAGGGCTTTCGGACAGCCAGATCGCCATTTCGCGGTTCTACCGGTGTAACGCCAACACCAGCACGGTCACGGACCCGGATAGCTGCGGCGAAGACGATATTGTCAGCTCGTACATCAAGCTTGATCTGACCGACACCTATACGCCGGTCTGGACCGAATTCGGTGTCGGAGGTCCGATCAATTTCGATGTCGAGAGGACGGTACAACTGTCATGACTTTGAAATCCATCCGTACACTCAAGCGCGACACGACTGCCGCGATGATGATCGAGTTTGCGCTGCTAGCGCCGTTGTTGATCACGATGATGATCGGTGTGTTCCACACCGGTGTCTATATGCAGAACTATAATGCGGTTCGCTCGCTAACATCCGATGGCGCCCGTTTTACCATGATCGAGTACCAGAAGGGCAACGAACTGACCAACGCGCAGATACGCAACGTCCTGATCGCTACCGCGACCGACGCGCCTTACATGCTCGACTCTGACCGGCTGACCATTGCCGTCAACACTGTTACGCCGAGCCGGGTCACGGGTGCCCGCGAGATTGACCTGGATATCACCTATACACTTGAAGACTGGCTGCCATTTGTCACTCTTCCGGCCAGCACGTTAACATATTCCCGGCCCGTTTTTGTGGTGCCCGCCCCCGTGGCACCCTGACAAATCGCCGCTTAATGCCGCGATTTTAGTGGAGCGTTAACCACAGGCGTTATCGAAACCTTTGAAGGTCTCCTTTTACGGTCGTCGCCACGTCGATTATAAAAGGGGTGTTCTTCGGATGTCCGATCAGCACAAAATCCAGAACTGCAACAGCAAAAGCGGATTCCTCCGTCGGCTGGCGCATGACAAATCGGGTAACACCCTCGCCCTCATGGCTGCAGCCATTTTTCCGCTGATGGGAATGGTTGGCGGCGGTATCGATATGGGCCGCGCATATCTCGCGTCTGCCCGCCTCCAGCAAGCCTGCGATGCCGGCGTTCTGGCCGCGCGCAAACAGTTGGGAACCGAGGCGGCAGTCAGTGGCGTGATCCCCGGCAGCGTCGCCTTCATCGGTGACCGCTTCTTCAACGTGAACTTCGGCCGCGGCACTTACGGCACAGAAAAGCGCCAGTTCCAGATGGCTCTTGAAGACAATTACGCGATATCGGGCGAAGCATCGGTCGAGGTTCCGACGAGCATCATGCGTGTGTTCGGTTTCTCCGAAATCCCGATCAGCGTGACATGCGAAGCGGAACTCAGCGTTGCCAATCTCGACGTCATGATGGTGCTCGATGTCACCGGTTCGATGCG
>JAHDDJ010000316.1 GCA_020629385.1 Erythrobacter sp. | reverse complement strand
GGACAGGAAGTTCCTCTGGAAGAACTGCGCTATTGGAGCGTGGATTTGCAAGAAGCCTATGCCAGCGCTGAAGTCGCCACCAAGCGCTTGATGGAAACATCGTGAATTTCACGAAGATTGGTCACATTGTTTGTTTGACAGCTGCGGGAATGCTCGCAGCATGCAACGGTGCCAGTCTGGGAAGCGAAAGCGGCGAAAGCGCACAGGCGAGGTCAGCTCAACCGATAGCGAAAGCGGCGGCACAAACCGTGCCTTTGCCGCAACCGGAACCAACTCCTGCATCCCCTCCCGGCCCAGCGACATTCGCCTTTGACGGTCAATTGACGCAAGGCGGCTGGATTCGCGGTCAGGTTCCGGCCGGTACGATATCGGCAACGCTCGGCGATCAGACATTGCCTCTGACCGAGGACGGCCAATTCTTTGCCGCCTTTGATCGTGATGCAGCGCCAAACGCTGTTCTCTCAGCACGCATTTCTGACGGGCGGGTAATCGAAAGCCAGGTTACGGTTTCGCCGCGCACATGGAATATCCAGCACATCAACGCTGCGAAAGGCACTGGTGGTGGCAGCGAAGCGTGGTGGAAGAAACGCGAGCCCGAATGGCTGGCGATCCGCGATGCCCGGGCGAAAAAGACCGGTGCAACCGGCTGGCAGCAGGACTTTATCTGGCCGGTTAAAGGGCGCATTTCCGGCCATTTCGGGCGTCAGCGGGTTTATCGCGGAGAACCTGCCAATTATCATTCCGGTATCGATATTGCGCCGGGCAATGGTGTTGCTTTTGTCGCTCCTGCCGATGGCGTGGTGGTGCTGGCCCGCAACGGATTTAGCCTGGAAGGCAATATCATCATCATTGACCATGGCGGTGGTCTCAACAGCGCCTTCCTTCATGCCTCCAAGATCGCTGTCCTCGAGGGACAAAGCGTGAAGCAGGGTGACTATATTGGCAATATCGGGGCTACAGGACGCGTCACAGGGCCGCATTTGCATTGGAGCCTGATGTGGAGAGATGCGCGGGTCGACCCGTTGCTATTCACCGGCCCGATGCGTTGAACGATTACCGGAATTGGTGAGGGCTGAGCGGTGCGGAGATGGCTGCTTATTCTGCTGGTCGTCGCCGGCTTGACGCCGCTGACATGGGTTCGATCACCGGCGCCCCAGCGCGACGACGATCAGCGGATCCTTGTCGAGCAACTCAACGCACCCGATGCTATATCGGGCGCAATGACGCTGGACGCGGCATGGCACTTGCGCAGCACCAACCGCTATTTCGGCAGTTACAGCGCGCTGGTTCTGCTGGATGACGGACAGTTTCTGGCAGCAAGCGACAGAGGGCGGACCTTGCAGTTTGCCGAGCCTCGTAGCGACGGTCCGCAATCGGCCAGAATCGGCAGTTTTGCCGGGCGCGATCCGTTCAAGAAGCAACAGACCGATCTGGAATCGCTGGTCCGCGATCCGGAGAGCGGCAGGTTCTGGGCCGGTTTCGAAGGCTTGAATGCGATCGAAAGGCTGGAGGGCGATTTCCGGTTCAGCGTCGTTATAAAGCCAGACGAGATGCAGGACTGGGCGTCAAATTCCGGGCCGGAGGCAATGGTGCGCTTGGCGGATGGCCGTTTCATTGTGATTTCCGAAGGAGCTGAAAGCTGGGATTCACAAGGATTCCCTGCACTTGTATTTCCGCGCGATCCGGTGCTCAACACCACTCCGAAGCGCTTCATATTTACCGCGCCGGACGGATTTCGCCCCGTTGATATGGCCAAGCTGCCCGATGGCCGTGTGCTGGTTCTGGTGCGCCAGTTCCGTCTGGGCATTCCGCCTACATTTCATGTGAAGCTGGTTCTGGCTGACCCTGCTGAAATCGCTGAAGGGAAAAGTTGGTCGGGCGAGACCGTCGCCACCATCACCGACCCCCGGCTGGCGGATAATTACGAAGGCGTAGCCGCGGCCGAAAATGCCGACAAGTCGATCGCCATTTGGCTGATCAGCGATGACAACAATGCCACGCTGCAACGAACCCTGCTGGTCAAACTGCGCTGGAACCCGGAAACCTGATCCGTGCAAAAGAAAAGGCGCGCGGATTGCCGCACGCCCTTCTTCGTCCCTGGACTGTCTGTGCCCCCCGAAGGTGACAGCGCCTATCAGGCAGCAGCAGCGTCCTTGGTCGCTTTCTTCAGCTCACGCTTCACTTTGAGCGCGTTCTTGGAAAGCTTCTCGTCCTTGGTTTTCAGCAACCAGTTGTCGAGACCGCCATTATGCTCGACCGAACGCAGACCGTGGGTCGATACGCGGAATTTGAAACCGCGATCCAGCGTTTCGCTGAGCAGCGTTACGTTCTGCAGGTTGGGCAGGAAGACACGCTTGGTCTTGTTGTTGGCGTGGCTTACATTGTTGCCGGTCAGGCGGCCCTTGCCGGTCAGTTCGCAAATACGCGACATGATGTCTCTCGTTCGAATTCGGGGCCGCCAGCTTATGCCGAGGGCCAGTTAAATCTGTGGGAATATCCCGGAAAGGCGCGCCACTAGCTTGGCATATGCGAATCGTCAAGCATTTCACGCCCTTTGCTACGCCAAGAGTTGCAGCGGCGGTGCGCCTTGTCTAGCGCCAT
>JAHDDJ010000315.1 GCA_020629385.1 Erythrobacter sp. | reverse complement strand
TCCGGCTTGTCAAAAAGCACATCGAAGCTGTTCGCCAGTGTCAGATTGAGCCCGATTTCTTTCAGAATTTCCCGTGTTTCAACATGATACAGCGCGTGGTTGCCATCATCTGGATGCAGTCCGCCTTCCCATTTCGCGTGTTTTGCGATGAACAGGATACGCAGCTTTTCCTTGGTGGCAGCGTCGATTTTAAGGGGTTTTACCTGCGACAAATCTCTGGTGGCCTCTTTTGCGGTGGTGCCGCCCCATAGTTCTGCTAAGCCGCGCATCCAAGAACAATTGTCGAGTGTCGCCCGCAATGGCAGCAAATTTTCCTGATCTTCACCCGAGTTTTTCTGCTGATGAGGCGGTTGTTGAAGCCATCCAGCTCCTTTCATCGGGTGGTGATGCGCGAATTACCCTTGATCCGGAAACCGGCCTCAACCGGTATATGTCCGCGCCTTATCCGCGCAATGCACTGGCATTTGCGTCGTCGACCGCAAACGATATGTCAGCGGCGGCATTTCGCCATGTGCTGGGTCAGCTAGAGGCTGGATTACCTGACTATGACGCGCATCTGGGAGATTTGAGTCGTCGCATACGCGCGGCTTATGATCTTGGCGATAGCTGCGATGTTGTATTTGCGCCTTCGGGAACGGATCTTGAATATGTCGCATTGGCTGCCGTTCGCGAGCGTTCGCAAAACGGCATACACAATATCCTGCTGGGTGCTGACGAGGTAGGCCGAGGCTGTATCCATTCCGCGCATGGTGATTTCTTTGCCGATGAAACCGCGTTGGGAGTTCCAAGTAGCAAAGGGGTGAATGTCCCGGGATTGGAGAATGTCAGCCTCGCCGACATTTCTGTCCGGTGCATCGAAGGCAAAGCATGCAGCAGCGCGGAAATGGCCGATGCAATCGGTCTGGAACTCTCGCTGGCAAAACAGATGGGTAAACATGCGTTGGTGCATGTGGTGCATGGGTCGAAAACAGGTTTGATTTTGCCTGAACTGGCCGAGATTGACCGGTTGCGCGAAGATTTCGGAGATAGTTTCACGCTTGTCGTCGATGCCTGTCAGGCGCGCATCATGAGCGATGCAATTGCCGAATATCTAAAGCGCGACGCCATAGTTTTGTTGACCGGCTCCAAGTTCATGGGGGGCGCGCCGTTTAGCGGCTTTGCCTTGGTACCAGTGCGAACCATTGCCGAAGCTGCGCCACTGCCGGAAGGCTTTATGTCGATTTTCCGCCGGGCGGAGTGGCCCCATAGCTGGGCTGGTGTAGACCAGTTGGAGAACACCGAAAATCCCGGTCTGGCGTTGAGGCTTGAAGCATCTGTTTTCGAGCTGGAAAGATTCCAGAAATTGTCCTTGGATGAAGTTACGCGGGTGATTTTCGCATTCCAGCACGTGCTCCGGCGCGCATTGCTGGAACCGTTCGGCTTTGAACTGGTGCAACCGCATAGCGGGAATGTGGATGATGAAACGCGCGAACACCCGCTCGAGATGCTCACGCTGGCCACTCTGGATGTGAGCACACATCCGGTGTCGCACGACTTTGCCGGGGCGGAAATTTTGCACAGAACGCTGGCTATGAATGGCATCAGGCTGGGGCAACCCGTCAAAAGCGTGCGCACATCCGAAGGTAAATGGGGCGGTACATTGCGGGTCGGGCTTTCCATGCCGCAAATGGTTCAACTGGCCGCGCATGATGATGCGGCACTTGAAAGTGCGTTGGCGATTGATCTGGGACGGATCGCCACCGCTCTGGAAGAGCAGCGCGCTGTCAGTTAGATACTAGACACCGGCTAGTTTCGCGGTGTCGAGAATTGCACCGACAAAGCCCTCGGGGTCGTCTTCCTGAATGAAATGCCCGCCTTTCAATGTGCGGTGCAGATCATGCCTGGCGCCGGGCACCCGTTCCTGAAATGCAGCAAAGCCGCCTTTCGTAATCGGATCCTTATCGCTGAAGCAGCATGTGAAGGGCTTGTCGAAAGATTCCAGCACGTTCCATGCTGCCAGCTGATCAGGCACGGCAACATTGTCGCCTAGAGGCACAAGTGCCGGGAAAATCCGCGCTGCTGCCTTGCTGGCGCGCTTGTCATAGGGTGCGTTATAGGCATCGACGACCGCATCGGGCAGATCGGTGGTGGTGGCACGCTGGATGATCCCGCCAATCGGGAAGACGGGGCTCATCTTTGCGAAAGCCCGCCATTTTGCGAAAGCAGGCGGTGGTTCCTGGCCAGCGGGAAGGCCGCCATTGCTAAGGACCACGCCTGCAAACTTGTCCGGCATCGCTGCAACCAGCCGCAATCCGATCAGCGAGCCCCAATCCTGACACGCCAGTATGACATTTTCCAACTCCATCGCTTCAAACCATTCGCGCATCCAAGCGACATGCCCGGCATAGGTGAAGGCATCTTTGGATGTCGGTTTGTCCGATTTGCCGAAACCGATCAGATCGGGTGCCAGCACGCGGTATCCCGCATTGACGGTCGGCCCGATCATCTTGCGATAGAGGAAGCTCCAGCTTGGCTCCCCGTGCATCATTAAGACAGGCGTTGCGTCGCGCGGCCCCTCATCGACGTAATGCAGGCGGAGACCATCACCCAAAACGTGGTATCGCGGGTCGAACGG